>CAYRBW010000331.1:723-2302 GCA_964422575.1 uncultured Limnohabitans sp. | reverse complement strand
CGTGACCCAGCCGATGTCGGCCGTGCACCAGAACACATCGTCTTGCTTCAAATCGAAGGTCCACTTGGTGGTCAGCGCTGCGTGCAGCAAATAGCCACCGGTGCTGTGTTGCACGCCTTTGGGCTTGCCGGTGGAGCCCGAGGTGTAGAGCAAGAACAGGGGATGCTCAGCGCCCACCCATTCAGGTTCGCAGGTAGTGGCTTGCTTGTCGGCCAATTCGGCCAACCATTGGTCGCGGCCTGCGGTCATAGCGATGTCGGCCCCCGAGCGTTTGACAACGAGCACATTCTTGATGGCATCGCAACCGCCGAGGTTGATGGCTTCGTCCACGATGGACTTCAATGGCAACAACTTGCCGCCGCGCACTTGGTTGTCCGCGGTGATGACAGCCACAGCGCCAGTGTCTTCGATGCGGTCACGCAGCGACTGGGCCGAGAAACCACCGAACACAACCGAGTGGGTTGCGCCGATGCGAGCGCAGGCCTGCATGGCAGCCACGCCTTCGATGGACATGGAGATGTAGATGACGACGCGGTCACCCTTTTTGATGCCCAAGCTCTTCAAGGCATTCGCGTATTGGCAGGTCTTGGCCAGCAACTGACTGTAAGTGACCCTGGTCACTTCACCGCCGTCGGCTTCGAAAATGATGGCGGTCTTGTCGCCCAGCCCTTTTTCAATGTTGCGATCCAGGCAGTTGTAGGACACGTTCAAGGTGCCGTCTTCAAACCACTTGAAGAAAGGTGCATTGGACTCGTCGAGCACCTTGGTGAAAGGCGTCTTCCAGGTGATCAGCTCTTTGGCCAAGCGACCCCAGTAACCTTGGTAATCGGTTTCTGCTTCTTTGCACAAAGCTTCATAAGCGGCCATACCGGAAACGTTGGCGTTTTTAACGAAGTCTGCGCTGGGTTGGTAAATGTTGGAACTCATCAGATTTGTCTCCTCAATGACATGGGTGTTTTCAAAACTGGTGCAAATGTCTGCTTTCGCTCTTACAAAGCACTGACTGACATCAGACTTGCATTTGTCGGGCCTTGAATCGGCCTTCTAACGCCTAAAATCCGAACTCTCCCTAAGGCACCGCCTTCATGCAACTTTCAGGAAAATCATGTCCACCAAGCAGTCCGCCCCAAAAGGCAAATTGAGCCCACTGAACAGCTTCATTTTTGCTAGCCGCTGGCTGCAATTGCCTCTTTATTTGGGCCTTATCGCCGCACAAGCGGTCTATGTTTTTCACTTTTGGGTTGAACTGGTCCACCTTCTGGAGGCTGCTTTTGGCAACCAGACCGCCCTTCAAGCCCTGATCAACAGCATTGGCTACAAAACCGATGCGCCCATCACATCTTTGAATGAAACCGTGATCATGCTGGTGGTCTTGGCATTGATCGATGTGGTCATGATTTCCAACTTGTTGATCATGGTCATTGTGGGAGGCTACGAAACCTTTGTCTCACGCCTGAACCTTGATGGTCACCCTGACCAACCCGAGTGGCTTGACCACGTCAACGCTTCGGTGCTCAAGGTCAAGCTGGCCACGGCCATCATCGGCATCAGCTCGATTCACCTGCTGAAGACCTTCATC
>CAYRBW010000331.1:314-713 GCA_964422575.1 uncultured Limnohabitans sp. | reverse complement strand
AGCATCAAGACAGCGGCTTTGAGTAAACTCAGCCGCTGTTTTTACCTCTGGCCTTTTTCAGGACTACATCCATGACCACGATCCGCCAAAACGACCTGATCGAATCGGTTGCCGCCGCGCTGCAATACATCAGCTACTACCACCCTACTGACTTCATCTCGCACCTGGCCAGCGCCTACGAGCGCGAACAAAGCTCCGCCGCCAAAGATGCGATTGCACAGATACTCACCAACAGCAAGATGAGTGCTTTTGGCCACCGCCCGATTTGCCAGGATACCGGCATCGTGAACGTGTTCCTTGAAGTCGGCATGGACGTGAAATTCGACGGCTTTACAGGTAGCCTTGAAGACGCGGTCAATGAAGGGGTACGCCGTGGCTACAACCACCCAGACAACATGC
>CAYRBW010000331.1:0-304 GCA_964422575.1 uncultured Limnohabitans sp. | reverse complement strand
CTGCGTGCGTCTGTCGTCTCTGACCCGCATTTCAACCGCAAAAACACCAAAGACAACACGCCCGCAGTCATCTTCACAAAGATCGTGCCCGGCCACCATGTACATGTGACTGTGGCAGCCAAAGGTGGCGGCAGCGAAAACAAGTCCAAACTGATCAGGCTCAACCCAGGTGACAGCATCGTTGACTGGGTCTTGAAGACCGTGCCCACCATGGGTGCAGGCTGGTGTCCGCCCGGCATGCTGGGCATCGGCATTGGTGGTACGGCCGAAAAAGCGGTGCTGTTGGCCAAGGAAAGCCTGATGG
>CAYRBW010000330.1:0-2319 GCA_964422575.1 uncultured Limnohabitans sp. | reverse complement strand
TGCGGTCAGCCCGGGCTACACCAAACTGGTGGGCCAGGCTTGCCGCGACAACGGCCTCTCGTTGTTGCCCGGTGTGGCCACCGGCAGCGAAATCATGATGGCCCAAGAAGACGGCTACACCGAACTCAAATTCTTCCCCGCCATGCAAGCGGGCGGTCCCAACATGCTCAAGGCCTGGAGCGGCCCGTTTTTTGATGTGAAGTTTTGCCCCACGGGCGGCGTGACGCAACAAAACGCCCATGAGTTGCTGAGCTTGCCCAACGTGGCCTGTGTGGGCGGATCGTGGTTGGTGCCCGCCGACGCGCTGGCGCAGTGCGACTGGGCGCGCATTGAGGCGCTGGCGCGTGAGGCGAGTCAGTTGCCGCGCAAGCCTTGACCCGTCGCGTACTCGGCTCGTTGGATCAGCTCGATCTTGTAACCATCGGGGTCGGTCACAAACGCGATCACGGTGCTACCGCCTTTGACGGGGCCGGGTTCGCGCGTCACGTTGCCGCCTGCAGCCTTGATCTTGTCGCAAGCCGAATACACATCGGGCACACCCAAGGCGATGTGGCCATAGGCTGTGCCCATCTCGTAGCGCTCGACGCCCCAGTTGTAGGTCAGCTCGATTTCGGCATGGTCCGGGTTGGTGCCGTAGCCGACAAACGCCAGCGAATATTTGTACTCGGGGTTTTCTGAAGTGCGTTGCAGCGTCATGCCCAGCACCTGGGTGTAGAAGTCAATCGAGCGTTGCAGGTTGCCCACGCGCAGCATGGTGTGAAGGAGTCTCATGGTTTGTTTCCAGTGGGGGAGGGCATTTCAAAAACCAGGCAAGCGGTGCTGGCATGGGCATACAGGGTGCCATCAGGCCCGACCAACCGGGCTTCGGCGGTGGCCAGTTGGCGGCCACAGTGCACCACTTGGCCGATGGCCCGCACGCGCTGCACTTTTGGGGTCAGGGCCTTGACCAATTTGACGCTCAGGTCGGCCGTGGTGTAGCCGCGCCCCGGCGGCATCATGGTGTGCACTGCGCAGCCCAATGCAGAGTCGAGCAAGGTGGCAAACCAGCCGCCGTGCACCGTGCCCAGCGGGTTCATGTGGTTCAAGCCCGGAGCGCCTTGAAAAATAGCTTGGCCTGCGCTGACCTCGATCAGCACAAAGTCCAGGGTTTTGGCGATGCTGGCGTAGGGCAGCTCGCCGCTGAGCAAGCCTTGCATGACTTCCAGACCGGTTTTACCAGCGACTTGGTCGGGGCGGGCCACGCCGGGGCCAGCGCCGGCTTCCAGGCGCTGGCGCACGATACGCTCTTGGGCCAACCAGGTGTCGAGTAAAGAGGAAGAGGTCGATGGAGAGGGGTTCACAAAATGGGTTTTCTTCAAACAGGCACGGTGTAGTTGAGCGCCATGCGTCCGCCATCCACGGTGACGATTTCACCGGTGATGTAGCTTGCCGCATCGCTGGCCAAAAATGCAACCACCTTGGCGACTTCGTCAGGCTTGCCCAAGCGCTTCATGGGGGTGCGCATCATGATCTTCTTTTCGGCCGCCTCGCTGGTCAGCAGCATTTTCGCTTGGCGCTTCTCAAGTACCATAGCCCGCAATTGAATTCGCCCTAATTCGGGCTTTTACGGAGAAAGCAATGTTCAGTCATGTGATGTTGGGTGTGAATGACCTGGAGGTCTCGAAGAAGTTTTACGACGCCTTGCTTGGCGCACTCGGCTATGGCCCCGGCGTGGCCAACAAGAACCGCTACTTTTACCGCAGCCCCACCGGCACTTTTGCGATCACCACGCCCATCAACGGCGAACCGGCTTGTCACGGCAACGGCAGCACCATTGGTTTCACCGTTCAGTCGGCCAAGCAGGGCGATGCTTTTCATGTGGCAGGCGTGGCCAACGGCGGCACCACGTGCGAAGACCCACCGGGTTTCCGCGAAACGCCTGCGGGCAAGCTGTACCTGGCCTATCTGCGCGACCCGGACGGCAACAAGCTCTGCGCCTTGCACCGCCCTGGATGAAGGCGTCCCCGCGCCTGCAGACGCTCGTGCAAGAGGGGCTGATCGACACCGTGGTGCGCCAGGCAAGAACAAGATGCCGCTTGGGCATTACCGAGTTGGATGCGCTTGACCGCATGGCCACGGCGGTTTGAGGCGTTGCCAAGTCCATGCGTTTGACCCAGCCTGAGTTGACCCCAGCGCCCCACGCCGTGTCGCGTCTGCGCTCTGCCCGGTTGGCTCGCAGCGCCAAACCGTTTTTGGCCCGAGGCGGCATCAAGGGCGAGCGCTGCCCGGGTTGCCGCTTGGTGCCCAGCCACTGCCTGTGTGGCTTGCGGTCCGTGGTGC
>CAYRBW010000329.1:0-2326 GCA_964422575.1 uncultured Limnohabitans sp. | reverse complement strand
GGTCAGGGCGCTGGGCACCAGATTCAGCTCGCGCGCGGCGGCCGCGAAACTGCCGCGCTCTGCAATGGTTTGCAGCATGAACAAGGCATCGGGTGTAAGCCAATCTTTGGGACTTTGCATGATGGGATAATTTTATTTCAAATAATTTGATTGATGGCGGCAAACGGATTGCACCTTAACGGCCTGTGATGTCTTTAAAGTGGAGCCCATGTCTTCAAGGAGCCCCATGCTGACCTTGCGCAAATCCAACGAACGCGGCTACGCCGACCATGGCTGGC
Source organism: uncultured Limnohabitans sp. (assembly GCA_964422575.1). Lineage (GTDB taxonomy): Bacteria > Pseudomonadota > Gammaproteobacteria > Burkholderiales > Burkholderiaceae_C > Limnohabitans_A. Next base: position 2,048 of record CAYRBW010000329.1, on the reverse strand, counting down.
TCAAGTCCTTTCACAGCTTTTCTTTTGCCAACTACTTTGATCCAGCCCACATGGGCTGGGGCAAGTTGCGTGTCATCAACGAAGACCGCATTGCGCCGGGCACCGGCTTTGGCACCCATGGCCACCGCGACATGGAAATCATCAGCTACGTGCTGTCGGGCAATTTGGCCCACAAGGACAGCATGGGCAATGTCAAGGGCATCCCGCCTGGCGACGTGCAGCGCATGAGCGCGGGCAGCGGCGTGCGCCACAGCGAGTTCAACCACGCCGAGGGTCAAGAGACACATTTTTTGCAAATTTGGATCGAACCCAGTGCGTTTGGCATCGACCCCGGTTACGAGCAAAAATCCGTGCCCGAAAGCGCCAAACGCGGCCAGCTTGCCTTGGTCGCTGCGCCCGAGGCCGCTGAGCACACGGTCAAGATCCACGCCGATGCCCGCATGTATGCAGGGCTTTTTGATGGCGCAGAAAACGCCAGCCTCACGCTGAACCCAGCCCACAAAGCCTATGTGTTTTTGGTGCGTGGCCAGTTGCAGGTCAACGGTCATGTCCTGAGTGTGGGCGATGCCGCGATGCTGCAAGCCGAATCGGTCTTGAACCTCACCCAAGGCCAAAATGCCGAAGTCTTGGTCTTTGACTTGGCTGCCTGATTTTTCTGAGTTTTTTACCCCTGTCTTTTTTCAAGGAGTTTTTCATGGCTAAAACGGTTGTTGTTTTCCACTCTGGCTACGGCCACACCCAGCGAGTCGCCCAATTTGTGGCCCAAGGTGCCAATGCCCAATCGATCACCATCGATGCCGACGGCAACATCACCGAGGCCGACTGGGCCACGCTGGACGCCGCCGACGCCATCATCTTTGGTTCGCCCACCTACATGGGCATGGCTTCTTGGCAGTTCAAGAAATTTGCCGACGCCACCTCCAAACGCTGGTTCACCAGCGCCTGGAAAGACAAAGTCGCAGGCGGCTTCACCATCTCGGCCAGCCCCAGTGGCGATAAGCTGTCGACCATCCAGTACTTCATCACGCTGGCCATGCAGCAAGGCATGATCTGGGTCGGCCAGCCCGCCATGAACGACGGCACCATCAACCGCATTGGCTCCAACTCGGGTGTGATGGCCCAAGTCGGCCCGACCAGCCCTGCCGAAGACATCCCCCAGGGTGACCTGGACACGGCCAAGTCCTACGGCGAGCGCGTAGCTGCTGTGGCTGCCAAGCTGCGCAGCTGATCAACCTCTTGTGGAAGGACCTTTGTCGCAGGAGGTCCTCTGTAGGAAGTGGCCACTGCGGCCAAATGGTGCGCCTGTCGGTTAGCATGGCAGCATGAAAATCATCTCCATGCTGCCATGGGCCGATTGGCTGGCACTGATCACTTTTTTTGCGTTGTGGGTGGGCTATGCCTGGTTGGCCAAGGTGCGCGGTCTGCGCGACCAAAGCCTGATCGCCAACACCAACCGTTATCGCCAAATGTGGATGATGCAGGCGACCCAGCGGGACCCGCGTGTACTGGACGGTGTGATCACTCAGAATTTGTCGCAAACCCCGGCTTTTTTTTCCTCCACCAGCATCATCATCATTGGAGGTCTGTTTGCGCTGTTGGGCACCACCGACAAAGCCGCCGAGTTGGTGGGCGAAATTCCGTTTGCCCAGCCCACGCCTTTGCTGGTTTTTGAACTCAAGATCCTGGTGATGGTCGGCATTTTTGTGTATGCCTTTTTCCGCTTCTCTTGGTCTATGCGGCAGTACACCTTTGTCGCTTTGGTCATCGGGGCCATGCCTTCCCCCGAAGACTTTGACGCCCAGCGGTATGACCGCCAACACTTTGCCGAGCGTGCGGGCAATTTGGTCAGCGCAGCGGCCGAGACCTTCAACGACGGTTTGCGCGCTTATTACTTTTCATTCGCCGCCATGGCCTGGTTTTTCTCGCCCATGGCGCTGGTGCTGGCCACGGCTTTGGTGGTTTTGATTTTGTACGGGCGCGAGTTCCGCTCTGAGGTGCTGCATGTCTTGCGCGACTGAAAACGCACACCTTTTGCCGCAGGGTGACCT
>CAYRBW010000328.1:0-2356 GCA_964422575.1 uncultured Limnohabitans sp. | reverse complement strand
GGGTGATGCGTCGGAAGTCGTGCCCCTTGGCAATCATCTGCGTGCCGATCAGGATGTCCACTTCGCCCGAATGCACCGAGGCCAGTTGGCTTTCCAGTGCGCCTTTGTGCCGGGTGGTGTCGGCGTCGATGCGGGCGATGCGGATGGGCGAGCCGTCCGGGCGCTTCACATGGGCCAGGAGTTCGCCCAAGTGTTCTTCGAGCTGTTCGGTGCCCCGGCCAATGGGGGCGATGTCGGCATTGCCGCATTCGGGGCATGCACGTGGCACGCGTTCGGTCAGGCCGCAGTGGTGGCAGCGCAGGGTGCGGTCAATTTTGTGGAACACCCGGAACGCGCTGCAATGCGTGCATTCGCTTTTCCAGCCGCAGTCGGCGCAGTGCAGCACTGGGGCATAGCCTCGGCGGTTGAGCAGCAGCATGCATTGTTCGCCGCGCTCGACCCGCTCTTGCAGGGCTGCCACCAAAGGCGCGGACAGCACCGTGCGTCGCGGTTGTCTGTTCATGTCGACCCGCCGCACTTTGGGCAACAGGCCTGTGCCGATGCGCGAAGGCATCAGCAAGCGCTGGTAACGACCGCCTGGATCGTCGTCATGGGCTGGGCGGCTCAGGTGCCAGCTCTCCAGTGAGGGCGTGGCCGAGGCCAGCAGCACCGGGGCGTTTTGCAGACGACCCCGATAGACGGCTAAGTCGCGGGCCGAGTAGCGTGCGCCTTCTTGTTGTTTGTAGCTGGGGTCGTGCTCTTCGTCGACCACGATCAGTTTCAGGTGCGGCATGGATGCAAAGATGGCCATGCGCGTGCCCAGCACGATGCGGGCATGACCTGCATGCGCGGCCAGCCAGCCTTTCAGGCGCTGGGCAGGCGTCATGCCGCTGTGCATGGAGACGACGGCGTCCGCGCCAAAACGCGCTTGCACCCGCTCTTCGAGCTGGGGCGTGAGGTTGATCTCGGGCACCATGAGCAAGGCTTGGGCCTGTGGATCGGCCGCCAGCATGCGCTCAACGGCCTGCAAATACACCTCTGTTTTGCCACTGCCGGTGCTGCCAAACAGCAAAAACGGCCCGGTGCCTGTGACCATTTGTGCCAGCACGGCGCTTTGCTCGTCTGATAAGGTAGGTCCGGTCGTGGTGTGCACGGCGCGCTCGGTGTTTTGTTTTTTGAGGCGGCGGGCCAGTTGTTCGTTGCTCAACTCGCGCAGTTGCGGGGGCAGGGCCGACAAGGCCACCTCGCCCAAAGAGCGTTGGTAATACTGGGCCGAAAACTGCACCAGTTGCCGCCAGTGGCTGTCCAGCGGTGGCAGCCCTTCGAGCACACCCAGCACATCGCGCACCGCTGATTCGGGCCTGTTTTCGGGAGCGGCATCTTGCAGGGCCCAAACCACGCCCAGCACCTCGCGTTTGCCAAAAGGAATCCGGACCAATTGCCCCGGATGCACCAAAAATGGGCTGCGGTAACTCAGCAGCCCCCCCCCCTGGACGGGGGGCGGGGGTCTGGCCGGCGAGGGCGATCCAGTAGTGTGAGCTCACCTTGTTTCCGGAGTTTTTGAGTGAAATTGCGCGTATTGGAGGTTAGATGAAATCTCGAAACAAGATGTAAGTTGTTGATTTCACAGTGCTTTACACATGATTCAGGAAATCTGTGGATAACTTTGTTGAAAACTCGGTCTGGATGCCCTGGAAGCCTTGAAAATCAAGCCTTCCATCAAATTGCCCATCCAATGTGCAAGATAAAAAAACCAATCAAATCAATGACTTGCAGATTGATGGAAAGATGAGGTTTGCTGCTGTGCAGCAAACCCATGTTATTGAGGTGACTTTTTGCTTTTGTGCATAAGTCAAGCGGCAAAAGCCAAATATTTTGCTAATAAAGGCTTTGAATGGTCCTTTTCTATGCTAGGTGCTCATGGTCATCAGGTAATCATGCCCACTTTTGGCGCATGGCGCGCGAGTGCTTGTGTACTGCCTCCACCAAGGCCGACACGTGCTCGGGCGGGGTGAATTGGCTGATGCCGTGGCCTAGGTTGAAGATGTGGGTGGGACCGGTTGTGTTTTGATCGGTGTGCGGTGCGCCAAAGCTGTCGAGCACCCGGTGCACCTCGGTGGCGATGTGTTCGGGTGGGGCAAACAACACGTTGGGGTCAATGTTACCTTGCAGTGCTTTGCCCGGGCCGCCGACCTGACCGCCCACTTGAGCGCGGGCACGGCCCAGGTTCATGGTCCAGTCCAGGCCCAGCACGTCACAGTTCAGCCCGGCCATTTCTGGCAACCAAAGACCGCCGCCCTTGGTGAAGACGATGCTGGGGATGCGTTGGCCGTTGTGCTCGGTTTTGAGCTGGCTCAGCACGCGGGCCGTGTAAGCC
>CAYRBW010000327.1:0-2367 GCA_964422575.1 uncultured Limnohabitans sp. | reverse complement strand
GAAGCTGGCCCTATATGAATCAAGGACTTACGTCATTTGGTGTCGAACTCGGGGGATCACCGCAGAACCTCGCGCAGCAAAGCAGCGCACTCGGCCACGGTGCACTGCACGCTGGCCTGTAACTGGCCATGCTGTAGGTGCAGCGTCAGCGGTGGCACTTGCGACAGTGCGCTGGCCTGAGCAGCGCTCACAAGCGGCAAAGGCACCGGGACAAAGGTCGGTCCATCCATGGCTGTGACGACCGATGCCGGGTCGGGCTCAAGTCGGTGAAGTCCTTGGGACCACTCTTTGCGCCAGCGGTGCAGCAAATTGGCGTTCATGCCATGCTGCAGGGCCAGCGCAGCGATGGATACGCCGGGCTGCTGGCTCATGGCTACCAGTTCTGCCTTGAATTGTGGGCTGTAGGTGCGGTGCGTGCGCGTTACCTTGTAGCGCGGCGTCTGAGAGTCTTTGAGCATCGTGTCCACTTTCCTGTTGAGTGGACACGATCTTCCTCAGCACTGCCACCTCGTTCAAGATGGGTTCGCCGGACGCTTACACACAAACGATACCGCCAAGCGCTGCAGGCGCAGCAACGCGATCACGCGTGGCGGCAGGGTGTGCCATTGCAGTTGTAGATGGCCTTCACCGATCTGCACACGCACCTGACCGGTGCCCATCACAAAGACATGGTCACCCAGTGCGCGGGGCAAGGCCATCAACCATTCGGTTTCGCTGGTGCCCATGTCGCGCTCGAAGCGCACGGGGTAGTAGGACTGCACGAAAACAATACCTGCGTGGGCAGACTTCAGCCACCGGCCACGGGGGGCCAAATGGCCAACACGTCGCCTTCGGCCAATGTGGTGGTGCCCCGGTCTTCGGGTTTGATGTATTTGCCGTTGACCAGCACCAGATGCACGAGCTTCGGGGACATGCCAAAGGGTTCGATGATCTGGCTGATGCTGGTGTCCTGCGCCACGTCCAGCGTGACCTGGTTGCTGCGCCGGGCTTCGGCAGGCAAATAGTCGGTCAGCGTGGCAAACAGTTTGAAAGTGATGTTCATGCGCAGATTGTCGCTTCAGCGGCGACGCGCATCGGCGGCGCCGCTCCACTGGCCCTGCCCTTGCGCGCATGCCAGATATGCGTCCATGAGTTTGGTGGGGTCGTGCATCAGGCGGTCTTTCCAGTCGCCCAGACGCACCTGGCCTTCGACCAAGCCGCGCATCACGCCCACATGCTCGGTCCAGCCCACGCTGTTGCAGCCGATCATCACATCGTCCTTGAACTGCAAGCTCAGGTGACGGCCTGCAGCTTTGTCGGTCAGCACGGCCGACTGGCCATCGGCCACACCTTCCCAGTTGCCAAAACTGGTGGAGATCAAGCCCAAGGTGTCGAGCACGTTGATTTGCGTGACGCCCTTGAGCGCGGTTTTTTGGCCCAGCATGTTGAGCGCGGCCACACGGGCCTGCTCGGCGGCGTTGGGCTGGATGGCGCTCACGATGGTTTTGCCGCTCACCATGTCAAAGGCTTCGGCGCAGTCGCCTGCGGCATAGATGCCCGGCACATTGGTTTGCAAGTGCTCGTCGGTCAATACGCCTTGCAGGCAGGTGATGCCACTGTCCTTCAAAAAACCAATGGCTGGGCGCACGCCGGTGGCGCTGATGACCAGGTCGGCCTCGACGGTTTGGCCGTTGGACAGGCGCACTTGCAGCGCGCCGCTGGCATCGTCAGAGGCTAAGCCCACCGCTGAAGCCAGTTTGCCGAGCAAGCCTTTTTCTGCGCCACGGCTGATGGCTTCGACCTTGGTGCCGGTGAACACCTGCACGCCTTTGGCTTCGCACCAGTCGCGGATCATGCCGCCCGCCACGGGGCCCATCATGCGGGGCACCATGCGGTCGCCCATCTCCACCACGCTGAGCTTGACGCCGCGTGCCGCCAGCGCTTCCATGATGATGCAGCCGATGAAGCCTGCGCCCATTTGCAGCACACGGGCACCGGGTTGGGCCAGCGCCTGGATGGCGCGGGCGTCTTCCAGCGTCCAGCACGGGTGCACGCCGGGCAGGTCCATGCCCGCAATCGGTGGGCGCACGGGGTGCGAGCCGGTGGCGATCAAGAGCTTGTCAAAGGCCATCGACTGGCCGTTGCCCAAGTGCACCGTTTTGCCCGCCGCATCGACGCGGGTGACTTTGGCCTTGACTTGCGTGATGCGCAAATCGTCAAAGTGGGTGGCGCTCTTGCGCAGGTAGGTGCCCTGCTCTTCGATGTTGCCGATCAGCAAATAAGGGATGGCCATGCGCGAATAAGGCGCATCGGGCTCGTCACCCACCAAGGTGATGGTGTCGGTGGGGGCGTGTTTGCGCAGGGTTTCGGCGGCGATGACGCCTGCAG
>CAYRBW010000326.1:0-2374 GCA_964422575.1 uncultured Limnohabitans sp. | reverse complement strand
AACCAGGTCAAGGCGGTGGTGGCCACTTCGGCTCTGGGCATGGGCTATGACAAACCCGACCTGGGTTTTTGCGTGCATGTGGGCTCGCCCTCTACGCCGGTGGCTTATTACCAGCAGGTAGGGCGGGCGGGCAGGGCGGTGGCACATGCCGAAGGGGTGTTGTTGCCTTCCGATGCAGATGAGCGCATTTGGGATTACTTCGCTACAGCGTCCATTCCGGACCCACAAACGGTTGAAAAAGTGTTGCGCAGCCTGGGCGGCACGGGTGACGCCGGACGCAGCCTGATCGAGATCGAAACTGACACGGGCGTGCGCCGGGGGCGGCTGGAGGCGCTGCTCAAAATCTTGGCCGTCGAGGGCGTGGTGGGCAAAGATGGCTCGGCCTGGCGTGCTACGGGCATGCCGTATGTGCATGACACCGTCAAATGGACAGCGTTGGCTCAGGTGCGCCAAGAAGAGGCCAACATCATGCGCCAATACGCGCACGGTCAAGGTTGCCTGATGGCGTATTTGCAAACCGCTTTGGACGACCCTTCGCCTGCACCGTGTGGAAGGTGTTCTGTGTGCACCGGGCATTTGCCGTTTCCGGGCCTGAACACCTCCCCAGACAAACTGATTGCGGCGCGTGATTTCTTGCGCGGCATGGATGTGGACATTGAACCTCGCAAACGCTGGCCCGCTGGCGTGGGACGCAAAGGCAACATTCGTGGTTTTGACGCGGGGCGTGCTGTGGCCTTTGCCGATGATCCCGGTTGGCTGGCCGAGTTGCAGGCCCTTCGGCAGGGCGCACCCGCTGAGGTGCCCGAGGCGCTGTTGGCTGGCGCACTGGCCACTTTGAGGCGCTGGGCTCAAACCTGGCCTGCTCGCCCGGTGTGCGTGGTGCCGCTGCCCGCCCCCGATATGGCTGCCAACCGCGTGCTGGCCGCACACATTGCAAGCAAGGGGCGTTTGCCGCTGCACGACGTGTTCAGTTGGTCTGGCGGGGCTGCGCCTGATGACACCGCATCCACCTTGGTGGTGGCGCATCTGGCGTCGGCCATGCGCTTGGCCGATGATGCGCAGCTGCCAGACGGGCCGGTGCTGCTGGTGGCCACTACCGTGCGCAGCCGCTGGGTGGCCACGGTGGCAGCTGCGCTGTTGCGCGAGCAGGGCGCGAGCCAGGTGCTGGTGCTGGCGCTCCATATACAGCCTTGATGTTTGCAGACCGTTGGCAGCATGATCCCCGACATCGGACTGCACGAAACTCACAGCGTTGGCCCTGATTTGGCCTGCGAGATCACTGTGTTCTTCAGGCATGATCGCATCCACCTTTTCCTGAACGCCACATGACCGACGACACACACGACACGCCACTTCTGCAAGAGCCTCGCCTGTGGCAAGACGACACCTGGACCGCCAAGGTCATCAAAAACGATGACGACGATGGTTGGGCGGTGGCGATGTACAAGCAAGGCGAGTCGGAGCCCGCGCTGGTTGTCCCTTGGACCATGGGCCGCGACAAGAAGAACCCCAAGCCGCTGGATGGCACGGCTTTCATCACCTTGGTGAAAACCGCCAGTGAATTTGTGCGCCGCAGCGAGCAGCAGCTGTATGCGCAGCTCAACCAAAGCGTGACGGTGAACGGCCCGAACAGCCGCGTGACGGTGCTGCTGCGCATTGTGCCCGATGACGACAACCCTTATGCGGTGCTGAGTGCTCAGAGCGAAAGTGGGGATGAATTGGCTGACATCAAAGTGGACGCCGGGTTCAAACTCAGCAGGCAGACCGCCCAAGCTTGGGTGGATGCTGACTTTGCCAAACCCGGCAGTGGGCGGCGTTGAACCCTGCAGGGTTCACACCAAACCGCTTGGCGCTTCTTTATTGCGCTTTGGCCCCTGACTCCTTGACCACTTTGGCCCATTTGGTGATTTCGCTGGCTTGGTAGCGGGCCAACTCTGCGGGGCTGGACAGCACTGGGTCCAGGCCCAGGGTCTTTAGGCGCTCTTGCACTTCGGGCAGCTTGAACACGCGCAGCACCTCCGCATTGAGCTTATCGATCACGGGGCGGGGTACGTTGGCCGGGGCAAACATCGCAAACCAGGTGGTGGCCTCAAAACCCGGGACAAACTCGGCCACGGTGGGCACATCCGGTGCTGCAGGTGAACGGGTGGCGGTGGTTTGGGCCAGTGCGCGGATCTTGCCTTCCTTGGCCATGGGCAAAGCCGAAGGCATGTTGTCAAACATGAGCTGAATGCTGCCGCCGATCAGGTCAGGGATGGCAAATTGACGACCCTTGTAGGGTACATGGGTCATGTTGGTTCCCGTGAGTGACTTGAACAACTCACCCGACACGTGCACCGAGGTGCCGATGCCCGGCGAACCAAACGACAGTTTG
>CAYRBW010000325.1:1927-2376 GCA_964422575.1 uncultured Limnohabitans sp. | reverse complement strand
ATCTTTGACCGATTCGGTCTGATTTACCGCGCTGTGGCGGCCGACAGTGGGGCTATTGGTGGCGATTTGACCGAAGAATTCCAGGTGATTGCGGCGACAGGTGAGGATGCTATTGTCTATTGTCCAACCAGCAGTTATGCCGCCAACATCGAAAAAGCCGAAGCCCTGGCCCCCAGTCAGCCGCGTGCTGCGGCCACCCAAGCGCTGAGCAAGACCTCCACGCCGGGCAAGAGCACCTGCGAAGACGTGGCCGCTTTGCTGAATGTCCCCTTGTCGACCACCGTCAAGTCACTGGTGCTGGCGACTGACACGCTCAATGAGCAGGGGGAGATTGTCAAATCCCAAGTTTGGTTGTTGCTGCTGCGCGGCGACCACGACATGAACGAAGTCAAAGTGGGCAAGCTGCCCGGCATGGACGGGGGCTTTCGCTTTGCCACGCTCAGCGAGAT
>CAYRBW010000325.1:0-1917 GCA_964422575.1 uncultured Limnohabitans sp. | reverse complement strand
CCAATTTGGCTGCAAGCCCGGTTACCTCGGCCCCTTGAACTTGAGGAAGCCCGTGAAGCTGGTGGCTGACCGCGACGTGGCCGTGATGGCTGACTGGATCTGCGGAGCCAACCAAGAAGACTTCCACATCACCGGTGTGAACTGGGGGCGTGACCTGCCCGAACCTGCTCTGGTGGCCGACATCCGCAATGTGGTCGCTGGCGACAAGTCGCCTGACGGCCAAGGCGAGTTGGCCATCGAGCGCGGTATTGAGGTAGGCCAGGTTTTCTATTTGGGCACCAAATACTCCCAAGCCATGAATGCCACTTTCCTGGACGAAAACGGCAAGCCGCAGTTTCTGGAGATGGGCTGCTACGGCATCGGCATCACGCGCCTGCCTGCTGCCGCCATCGAGCAAAACCATGACGAGCGCGGCATCATCTGGCCCGACGCGATTGCGCCCTTCACCGTGGTGGTCTGCCCCATCGGCATGGATCGCAGTGAAGTGGTCAAGTTGGAAGCCGAGCGCATCTACAACGGCCTGCTCGCCGCAGGTGTGGACGTGATTCTGGACGACCGGGGCGAGCGCCCTGGTGCCATGTTTGCAGATTGGGAGTTGATCGGTGTGCCGCACCGTGTCACCATCGGCGACAAAGGCCTCAAAGACGGCGTGGTCGAGTACCAGCACCGCCGCGACGCCGAAGCGACCAAGGTGTCGGTTGCTGACATCTTGTCGCACATCCAGAGTCGCACAGCGCTTTGATCGCGGTCACGGCTCTTTGGGCCGTGCGCAATCTCAGTCCTTGGTGGCGTGGCGCTGTACGCAGTCGATGTAGGCCGCTCCATCCGGCATGCGGCCTGCACGCTGGCTTTCGTGGACCATGCGTCCCAAGCATTCCATGGCCTGGTGGTGGGCATCGTGCAGTGAGTTGAGTTTGTGGGTCAGCAGTTCTACCGCTTGGCGAATGCCCCGAGGCTGGTCGATGCTGCATTGCTCGCTGATGGACAGGTGCATGGACAAATGCAGAAATGGGTTTTCCTTATTCGGATCGGCTTTGTGCATGTTGGCCAGCGCAGCATCCACATCGGCCAGTTCGGTGTGGTACTCGGGGTGCTCGTCAATCCACTGGCTGACGAGCATTTCCATAGGTTCAAGCGTCGCAGCGGTTTTGGTTTTGGCATAGACACCGCAAAAAAAGCGCCGAACATCGGCTTGTGAAGGTTGGATCAGCATGTATTCCATTGTCCCTCATGTCTGCTTGGGGTAGCCTGCGATCAGGCCTGGGGGTGGGGCGATGTGGCAAAGCGAAGCGCCTCTGAGCGCGGGCAGGGCCCACCCCTTTTCAGACGGGTTAAGTCCTAGAATTGTTCCAATTGAACCGCAATTCATGCAATAAAATGCATAAATCAACTCATTGGAGACTTAAAACATGAATCAAGCCTACATTTGCGACGCGATCCGTACCCCCTTTGGCCGTTACGGCGGAGCACTCTCCAGTGTGCGTACCGACGACCTGGGTGCGGTACCCCTGCGTGCCCTGATGGCCCGCAACCCCAATGTGGACTGGGCCGCCGTGACCGACGTGCTGTACGGCTGCGCTAACCAAGCCGGTGAAGACAACCGCAACGTGGCCCACATGAGCAGCTTGCTGGCGGGTTTGCCCATCGACGTGCCCGGTGCCACCATCAACCGCCTGTGTGGCTCGGGTCTGGACGCCATTGGCACCGCTGCCCGCGCCATCAAGGCCGGTGAAGCGGCCTTGATGATTGCTGGCGGTGTCGAGAGCAAGAGACGTGCCCCGTTTGTTATGCCTAAAGCAGAAAGCGCCTTCAGCCGCAACAATGCGGTCTACGACACCACCATCGGCTGGCGCTTTGTGAACAAGTTGATGAAAGCGCAATACGGCGTGGACTCCATGCCCGAGACGGCCGAGAACG
>CAYRBW010000324.1:0-2378 GCA_964422575.1 uncultured Limnohabitans sp. | reverse complement strand
CCGTTGATCACGCTTTGCAGCAGTACGCCATCCTGACTCAGGCCAGGTCGCGCAGCGGATGGTGGTCTGATGGCCAGGGGCTCACGAAGAAACGAGCAGCCTCCGGCAAATCCACCTCTTCGACTCGCGCGGGCTTCCAGTCCGGTGTGTGGTCTTTGTCCACCGCCAGGGCTCGAATACCCTCCACGGTGTCGCTATCGGCCACCGATCGCAGGTGGAAACAGTGGTGCACCATGTCACGCTCCATGCGCAGGTCGTCGGCCAGACTCATTTGACGGGCACGGCGGATTTGCTCCAAGACCACATGCAGCATCAAAGGTGAGCGGTGACGCAAAGCGTGTGCTGTTTTCTGGCTCCACTCGTCGGTGGCGGACTCCAACTTGTCCAGCATGGCCTGCACGCTGGGCAGGCCGAAGACGTCATCGATTTGGGGCTGAGGCATCAGCTTTTCGGGTGCCAAAGCACCCGCTTGGGCCAGCACCCAGCGCTCCACCGATTCGGCGTTTTCAAAAGGACTGCTGATCAAGGTCTGCCAGATGGGTTCCAGCATGCCACTGGGCAATGCAATGTCGGCCAGCTTCGCCGCCACGGCTTGGGGGCCAGAGAGCATGTGGCCGGTGAGGCCCAGGTACTCGCCCAATCGACCCGGACAACGGCTCAAAAAATAGCCGCCGCCCACATCGGGAAAGAGCCCAATATTGGTCTCGGGCATGGCCATCTTGGTTCGCTCAGTGGCCACGCGCACACTCGCACCCTGGCTGATGCCCATGCCACCGCCCATGACAATGCCATCCATGAACGCGATGTAGGGCTTGCTGTAGGTGTGGATCAGGTGGTTCAAGCGGTACTCTTCGGTGAAAAAATCACCCAAGGCGGTGTCACCTGCATGTGCGGCTTGATGAAAGAAACGAATATCGCCGCCTGCACAAAAAGCACCAAAGGGGCTCTCTTTGCCCGTGCCGCGAATGGCCACAGCTAAGACCTGAGGGTTGTCCTGCCATGCGAGCAGCGCCCGGGTCAAGGAACGCACCATGTCGAGCGACAAGGCGTTCAGCGCCTTGGGGCGATTCAGCGTGATGCAGCCAATGCGGCCTTCAATTTGTGCAATGACATCAGACATTGTTTTGTCTCCAGCCTAACCATTCATTGAGAAGTAAGGCACCCAAAACCAGAGCACCTCCCAAAAGCACGCTCAGTTGTGGCGCTTCATTGGCACCCCACCAGGCCAGCGCAATGCCAAAAACGATTTCGAGCAAGGCCAGCAAGGCCACTTCGGGCGCTTTGAGCACACGGGCACAAACCACTGACAAAGCACAGGGAATAGCCAACTGGAACAAACCCAGAACGGCCAGCCAACCCACATCATGCGCCGAGGCCTGAAATGGGAGGGACAAAGGCAACGTCAACAACGTGGACAAGAAGGCCCCCAGCATGACCGAGGGCACCAGATCCAGGTTGTGGCCTTCGCTTTGGCTTTTTTGAGTCAAGGTCCATTGCACAGACCCCGCAATGGGCACACACAAGGCCATCAAAGAGCCGATCAAGAAATTGGGGGCACCCAGACTGAGTTGCGAACCATACATCCAGCCAATGCCGATACCCGCCAACACAATGGCCAACCAAGTGCGCGCTGGCAGGCGATGACCTAAAAACACCCGCGTGATCAGCGCTGTGAGCAAAGGCCCCACCGCCATGGTAATCAACACGTTGGCCACCGCGGTCAACGTGAGCGCCACCATAAAGGCGGTGAACATGACACTCCAGCACAAGCCAGAGAGCCAAAAATAAGGGCTGCGCCAAGGCAGCCGTGACCAAACACTTCGGCCCTGCCATAAGGTCAGGATGATCAGCAAGGACACCACGGTGAAGAAGCTACGCCAGAAGGTCACTTCAAAGCTTCGCGCTTGCTCCAGATGCCGTGTCACCACCCCGGCCATGGACCAGAGGGCGGTGACACCCACCATGGTCCATACGGCCATGCCGTGCGTTAAACGCATGATCGTCAGCCGATCACTTGTTGCGCTTGCGGTCGCTTTCTTTCAGGAAACGCTTGCGCAGACGCACGCTCTTGGGCGTGATTTCGACCAACTCATCGTCCTCGATGAATTCGACACCGTATTCCAGAGTCAGGTCAATCGGAGGCGTGATCTTGATCGCATCTTCTTTGCCGGAGACGCGGAAGTTGGTCAGCTGCTTTGTACGCGTGGCGTTGACCACCAGGTCGTTGTCACGGCTGTGGATACCCACAATCATGCCCTCGTACACTGGATCGTTCGCCTTGACGAACATGCGGCCACGGTCATCCAACTTGCCCAAAGCGTAAGTGAAGATTTCACCGTCGTCCATGGAAATCAGCACGCCGTTCTTGCGGCCACCGA
>CAYRBW010000323.1:0-2379 GCA_964422575.1 uncultured Limnohabitans sp. | reverse complement strand
ACTTGTTGTCGGCAGGGGTGATCTCGATCATGCGCACCTTCAGCTCACGAAGCTTCTCGAGGAAGGAGAAGGGCAGGCCGAACGGGTCCACCAGCGCGAGTACGACCTGCGGGTCTTCAACCTCGTCGCCGTGCGCGATTTCAACTTCGGCGCGATGGAGAACAAGGGGCTCAACATCTTCAACGCGTCGTACGTGCTCGCCGATCCGGAGAGCGCCACCGACGGCGACTTCGAGGGCATCGAGGCGGTCGTCGGCCACGAGTACTTCCACAACTGGACCGGCAACCGCATCACCTGCCGCGACTGGTTCCAACTCTCGCTCAAAGAAGGCCTGACGGTCTTCCGCGACCAGGAGTTCAGCCAGGACATGGCAGGTCACACCAGCGCCCGCGCCGTCAAACGCATTGAAGACGTGCGTGTGCTGCGCACGGTGCAGTTTGCAGAAGACGCCGGCCCCATGGCCCATCCGGTCCGGCCGGACAGCTACATCGAAATCAACAACTTCTACACCGTCACCATCTACGAAAAAGGCTCAGAAGTCGTTCGCATGATGCAGACCCTGGTGGGCACGCCATCGGACCTGCAAGGTCACGACGGTTTCGCCAAGGGCATGAAGCTCTACTTTGCGCGCCACGACGGCCAAGCCGTGACCTGCGACGACTTTGCGCAAGCCATTGCCGATGCCAACCCCGGCTCGGCACTTGCCAAGAACCTGAGCACTTTCAAACATTGGTACAGCCAGGCGGGCACACCGCGCTTGCAATCGACAGGCAGCTACAACGCCGCCGAGCGCAGCTACACCCTGACGCTCAGCCAAAGCTGCCCCGCCACGCCAGACCAGGCGCAAAAAGCCCCCTTCGTGATCCCGGTCACCTTGGGCATGCTCAGCCGCGAAGGCCAAGCCCTGCCTCTGCAACTGGCAGGTTCGGCCGACAGCGCTGTGCAGCAAACATTGGTGCTGACCGAAGCCAGCGCCAGCTACACCTTTGTCAACCTCGAATCCGAACCCGTGCCTTCTCTGCTGAGAGGTTTCAGTGCTCCGGTGGTGCTCGAAGACGGTCTGAACCCCAACGATCTGCTGATCTTGCTGGCCCACGACAGCGACCCCTTCAACCAATGGGAAGCAGGCCAACGCCTGATGTTGCAAAGCGCCCTGGGGGCCATCCACCACAACAAGGATCTGACGAGCCAGCCTGTGCTGTCCGATGCTTTGGTGGCAGCACTGCGCAACGTGCTGCGTCACCCCACGCTGGATGCGGCATTCAAAGACCTGGCGCTCACACTGCCGTCTGAAAACTACATCGCCGACCAGCTGGACGTGGTGGACCCGCAACGTGTGCATGCGCTGCGCGAAACCATGCGCCTGCAATTGGCCACCGCACTGCAAGCTGACTGGCAATGGGCTTGGGATGCACACAAACACAACGGAGCCTATTCACCCGATGCCAAGTCCAGTGGCCGCCGAGCCCTCGCGGGGCTGGCCATGACCATGTTGTGTGTGGCCGCCGTGCAAAACGGCGATGCCGTCACGCCAGGCCGTGTGTACCAGCAGTTCAAGGACGCAGGCAATATGACCGACCGCTTCAACGCCTTGTCGGCACTGGTCGTCAGCGGCCATACCTTGGCACAAGATGCGCTGGCCCTGTTCCACAAAATGTTCCAGCACGAAGCCTTGGTCATCGACAAATGGTTTGCCCTGCAAGCCAGCACCCCAGACCGTTCAGGCGATGTTCTGCCGCGCGTGCGCCAACTGATGCAGCACCCCGACTTCAGCCTGCGTAACCCCAACCGCGCACGCAGCCTGATCTTCAGCTACTGCAGCGCCAATCCGGCAGGTTTCCACCGCGCCGATGCGGCAGGCTATGTGTACTGGAGCGAGCAGGTGCTGGCGCTCGACGCCATCAACCCGCAAGTGGCGGCACGCCTGGCCCGCGCCATGGACCGCTGGAGCCGATTGGCCGCGCCCTACCGCAGCGCCGCTCGCGTGGCGATCGAGCGCGTGGCGGCCAAAGCCGACCTGTCCAACGATGTGCGCGAAGTGATCAGCCGCGCCCTGAGCTGCACCTGACAGCACACCGAACCCAAGGAACGAACATGAGCAGCAAAATTTCACTGTCCCGCTATCTTGTGGAACAGCAACGCGACAAAGGCCACATTCCGGCTGACTTGCGTTTGCTGCTCGAAGTGGTGGCGCGCGCCTGCAAGAGCATTAGCCACGCCGTCAACAAAGGTGCTTTGGGCGGTGTGCTGGGCAGTGCCGAAAGCGAAAACGTCCAAGGAGAAGTTCAAAAGAAGCTGGACATCATCGCCAACGAAGTGCTGCTCGAAGCCAACGAATGGGGCGGACACCTCGCGGCCATGGCGTCTGAAGAGATGGAC
>CAYRBW010000322.1:0-2396 GCA_964422575.1 uncultured Limnohabitans sp. | reverse complement strand
CTCTACCACCACCGACTGTCCCACACGGCTTGCCAATTTTTCAGCAAACACCCGTGCCAAGGCATCGGTGTCTCCGCCAGGCGGGAATGACACCACCACCGTGATGGTTTTGTTGGGGTAGGCTTGCGCCAGGGCTTGCCCGGTTGTCAGGGTTGTAGTGGCTGCCACAGCAACCATGCCCATCAAAAAATTTCTGCGAAAAGTCATCAAAGTCTCCTAAGGGTTTTGGGGTGGAAAGGAACCAAGTCACTACTCAGAACACGCCGGGATACGATCCTCCATCGAGCAAGATGTTTTGACCGTTGATGTAGCCCGCCTGCGCACTGCAAAGAAATGCGCAGGCGTGTCCGAGTTCTTGAGGCTGACCAAAGCGCCGCGCCGGATGTTTGTCCAGCCGTGCCTGACGCACGGCGTCTGGGCTCAAACCTGCACGTTCAGCTTGGGTCGCCAGATTGCTGCGCAGGCGAGCGGTATCAAAGGTGCCTGGCAGCAAGTTGTTGATCGTCACGCCATGGGCGACGGTGCTGCGTGCCAAACCCGCTACGAAACCCGTCAAACCACTGCGCGCACCAGTGGACAAGCCCAAGCCATCGACAGGGGCCTTGACTGTGCTGGAGGTCAGATTCACGATGCGGCCAAAGCCGCGTGTCTGCATGCCATCGAGCGTGGCACGAATCAGCGCAATTGGTGCGAGCATATTGGCATCGAGCGCGCTGTGCCAAGTCTCATGGCTCCAGGTGCGAAAGTCGCCCAAGGGCGGGCCGCCGGCATTGGTGATGAGGATGTCGAAATCCGGGTGCTGCTCAAAAATATGGGCTCGCCCCTGCTCTTGCGTCACATCCGCACACACCCATTGCACCGCCCCCTTGCCCAAAGCGGCCAACCGGGCCGCTGCCTCTTCTAAAGTTGCTGGGGTGCGCGCAACGATGACCACATCCACGCCCTCTTGCACCAAGGCATGCGCACAAGCATAGCCCAAGCCGGCGCTGGCACCGCAAACCAGTGCTTTTTTACCTGTGATGCCTAAATCCATGCGGGCACCTTGGAGCAGAGACAACAAAAATTCATGACTATCCTTTAAACAGCCCGCAAATCATGTGCTCACCCATGGCAGTGGGGACTCGTTCAATCCCCAATAAAAGCTTTTTTGGTGGGTGTATTCCAAAATACCCAAGCGCCCTTTTTCCTGGCCATAACCACTCATCTTGATCCCGGTGAAAGGCGTGCTGATGGAAAACACTTTGTAGGTGTTGACCCAGACGGTACCTGTTTGCAGCGCTGCGCCGATGCGCCAAGCGGTCTTAAAATCGCGCGACCAGATGCCCGAGGCCAGACCGAACATGTTGTCGTTGCACTGGGCAAGCAAATCGGCCTCGTCTTGCCATAGCAACAAAGCAAGCACGGGGCCAAAAATTTCCTCTTGGCACATGCGTGCTTGGTTGGACAAACCTTCGAACACCGTGGGCAGGTAATAGCTGCCCTGGGCATACATATCCCCATCTGGCCGCGCCCCTCCCGCGAGCAAGCGACCACCTTCGTCCAACCCCATCTTCACGTAGCTCTCGACGCTGGTGCGATGTCCCATGCTGACCAAAGGCCCCATGTGGGTGTCTTCGTGCGCAGGGTCGCCCACGCGCAACTGAGCGATGCCACGGAGCAAACGCGCTTTGAAGGTGTCGTACACCGAGGCATGTACAAAAGCCCGCGAACCCGCGATGCACGACTCGCCCGACGAGCTGAAAATGCCGTAGAGCACCCCCGCTACTGCGTGGTCCAGGTCGGCATCGGCACAAACGATGGTGGGCGACTTACCACCCAATTCAAGAGAAGTTGGCATGAGTTTTTCAGCGGCCAGGCGCTGGATCCCCATGCCCACGGTGGTACCTCCGGTGAAGGCGATGCGCCGCACCAAAGGATGCTTGACCAAGGCGTCGCCAACCACGCTGCCCTTGCCCGGCAACACGCTCAGGATGCCGTCGGGCAGGCCGGCTTGCTGGGCGATGCGGGCCAGTTCAATGGCCATGCGGGGGGTGATTTCAGCGGGTTTGATGACGATGGCGCAGCCCGCTGCCAGTGCCGGGGCGATTTTTTGCGCTTCACTGGCGATGGGGCTGTTCCAGGGCGTGATGGCCCCGACCACCCCCAAAGGCTCATGCACGCTCATCGTCAAGTAATCACCACGTGAAGGTGTGAGGGCGTCCTCCCAGGTTTCCGCGGCAGCGGCAAAAAACTGGAAAGTGCCCGCTGCACTGGCCACCAGTGCCCTGCATTCTTTGATAGGCTTGCCATTGTCCATGCGTTGCAAGTGAGCCAACTCCTCGGCGCGGCTGCGGATGCCCTGCGCGATGCGGTGCAAGATGGTGGCACGCTCGTGGCGCTTCAAACGCGCCCAGGCC
>CAYRBW010000321.1:0-2404 GCA_964422575.1 uncultured Limnohabitans sp. | reverse complement strand
GCATTGAGCTCTCCGGACAATCCCGTAGTTTACTCCGAAAAACCTGCCATTTCCTTTCAGAAAACGGGAAATTTGTGCAGAGCAGCAAAGCTGAATGTCAGCTTACTTAACTGGTGCCGGTGGGACGCTGTTGTCAGGCTTGGCTGTAGGAACATTGCCCGGGATTTGCGCTGCGGTGCTGCTGTCCACTGGCGCGACAGGTGTGGTCACCGCTGCACCGTCCAATACGCTGCCTGTTGAGGCCGTTGGACGGGCATTGCTGAAGTAAGCCAACAACAAAGTGCATACAAAGAACACCGCAGCCAAAACAGCCGTGGTGCGCGACAAGAAATTGGCACCACCAGTGGCACCAAACAAACTGCCCGAACCACCGCTGCCAAAAGCCGCACCCATGTCAGCGCCTTTGCCGTGCTGGATCAGGATCAAACCGATCATGACCAAAGCCGACAACATCTGCACCACCAAAATCAAAGTCAACACCATGCTCATCGCTATCTCCAAAAATCTATCAAAAGTGGACCAAAGACTCAGCGCGAAGCCGTCTTCAGCATGGACAAAAAGTCAGGCGCTTTCAGGGCAGCGCCACCGATCAAACCACCATCCACATCGGGCTGGGCCAACAAGTCGGCTGCGTTGGCAGCATTCATGCTGCCGCCATACAAAATCGACACGCGATCAGCATGGGCCGTCGCGGCTTGCAACTGGGTGCGCAACACGGCGTGCACCTGTTGCGCTTGCTCAGGGGATGCGGTCAATCCGGTGCCAATGGCCCAAACAGGCTCATAAGCCACCACGATTTCACTGATGCAATGGCCATTGGCATGGATCACTGCTGCCAACTGGCGCTTGACCACTGTTTCGGTTTGACCTGCCTCGCGCTCGGCCAGGCTCTCACCCACACACACGATGGGGGTGATGCCAGCCGCCAATGCGCGCTGCACCTTGTTGGCCACCAACACATCGGACTCGGCATGGTACTGACGACGCTCCGAATGACCCACGATGCAATAACGCACGGCAAAGTCACGCAGCATGTCCGCCGACACTTCACCCGTGTAGGCTCCCGAGGCATGGGCGGACACATCTTGCGCCCCCAAGCCAATGGGCGAGCCCGCCAACAGACTTTGGCCCTGCGCGAGATAAACCGAAGGCACACAGACCGCTGAGCGGCACTGTACATCGGCCATACCGGCCAGCACATCGGTCAGCAAAAACGCATTGGCAGTCAAACTGCCGTGCATCTTCCAGTTACCGACCATCAACTTGGTTAGCCTCGTCATCACCAAGTCACCACAATCTTGCCCACATGCCGGTTCGTTTCCATCAAAGCATGGGCTTGCGCCACACCCGATGGGAAACCACCACCGGCCTCCACCGCGCCAAAAACGCTGTGGATAACTGGTTTGATACGGCCCGACTCAATCCAAGGCCAAACGATGGCACGCAAAGACTGGGCAATCGCCGCCTTGAAGGCCACAGAGCGCGGACGCAAAGTCGAACCCGTGATCGTCAAACGGCGGCGCAACACCATCCCAGCATTGAACTCGCTTTTGACACCACCTTGCACCGCAATGATGACAAGACGCCCGTCTTCGGCCAGCGCCGCAACTTCACGCGCCACATAATCGCCAGCAACCATGTCCAGGATCACGTCGACACCTTCACCGCCCGTCAGGCGATTGGTCTCGGCCACAAAATCGGTGGTTTTGTAATTGATGGCATGGTCTGCCCCCAAAGCCAAGCACGCTTGGCATTTTTCGTCAGAGCCCGCCGTGGCGATTACCTTGGCACCAGCCGCCTTGGCCATCTGGATGGCCGTGACACCGATGCCACTGGTTCCACCTTGAATCAACAAGGTCTCGCCTGCTTGCAAACGCCCGCGGTCAAACACATTGCTCCACACCGTGAAAAACGTTTCGGGTAGCGAAGCCGCTTCGGTATCGGTCAGGCCCTTGGGCACCGGCAAACATTGCGCCACTGGTGCCACGCAGAGATCCGCATAACCACCGCCCGACACCAATGCGCAGACGCGGTCACCCACGGTCAAACCTGCTGCAGCCATGGCAACAGCATCGCCCGAGACGACCACACCGGCCACCTCGAGACCAGGGATCTCCGAGGCACCCGGTGGCACAGGGTAGTTACCCGTGCGCTGCAGCACATCGGGACGGTTGATGCCACTGGCCGAGACATGGATGAGCAGTTCACCCGTCCCAGCCACAGGGTCAGGACGGGTTGCGGGCACCAGCACCTCAGGCGCACCGTAGCTCTGAATTTCAATGACGTTCATGGTGAATCCACCCGAAACCAACGCTATTTAGACCTGAGTAGGACGGTCCAACAAAGCCTTCATCGACAACTTGATGCGGCCTTTTTCGTCCGTTTCCATGACCTTGACCTTAAC
>CAYRBW010000320.1:0-2406 GCA_964422575.1 uncultured Limnohabitans sp. | reverse complement strand
ATCGTAATCGACGAAGAGTCGCACAGCATGGATGTGGTGGTGGACGAAGAAAACCTGGCGATTGCGATTGGCCGTGGTGGTCAAAACGTGCGTTTGGCTTCTGACCTCACAGGCTGGAAAATCAACATCATGGACGCCGCCGAATCTGCTCAAAAGCAGGCCGAAGAAACCACCGGCATCCGCCAGTTGTTCATGGAAAAACTCGATGTGGATCAAGAAATTGCCGATATCTTGATTGGTGAAGGTTTCACCAGTCTGGAAGAAGTGGCCTATGTGCCCATCCAGGAAATGCTGGAGATCGAGAGCTTCGATGAAGACACCATCAATGAGTTGCGCACCCGTGCCAAAGACGCGTTGCTGACCCTTGAGATTGCACGTGAAGAGAGCGTCGAAGACGTGTCTCAGGATTTGCGTGACCTGCCAGGCTTGACGCCTGAGCTGATTTCCAAGCTGGTTGAAGCGGGTATCCATACCCGTGACGATTTGGCTGATTTGGCCACCGATGAACTGACTGACATCACTGCTCAGACAGCTGAAGAGGCGACCGCCCTGATCATGAAAGCCCGTGAACATTGGTTCACTGGCCAGGCCTGAAGCTATGGAGGCTTGAACACAATATGTCCAGTACCACTGTTGCCGAGTTCGCACACGAACTCAAAAAATCTGCCGATGTCTTGTTGGATCAATTGCGATCAGCAGGCGTCGCCAAAAGCTCGGACAGCGACACGCTGAACGACGTTGACAAACAAAAACTGCTCAGTTATCTGCAAGCCAGTCACGGTACTGTTGTGGCAGGTGATCGCAAAAAAATCACCTTGGTGAAAAAATCCACCAGCGAGATCAAGCAAGCCGACGCCTCTGGCAAAGCCCGCACGATTCAGGTGGAGGTGCGTAAAAAACGCACATTGATCAAGCGCGATGACGAGCCAGTGCCAGAGGCACCAGTCGAAGAGCCGCTGATTGATCGCGCAGATCTCGCGCGTCGTGAAGAAGAAGCCCGCCGTCAGGCCGAGTTGATTCGTCGCCAAGAAGAAGAGCTGGTCGAAAAGCGCCGAGTGCGTGAGGCGCAAGAAGCCAAGGCACGCTCTGAATTGGAAGCGCAGGAAGCGCAAGCCCGCGCACAAGCGCAATCTTTGGTCGAAGCTGCAGCTTTGGCCGCGGGGCAAGCCGAGCCTACCAAGCCTCAGTTGAGCCGGGAAGAGCGTGAGCAGTTGGCCCGCGCCGAAGCCGCCAGCATCAACGCTGCATCGCAAGTCAAGACCGCACCTGCTGCACCCGTGATCTCTGTCGAGAATGTGGCTGCCACCAAAGCCGCGCAGCTGGCGGAGGCCGCAGTAGTCAAAGCCAAATTCGATCAAGAAGCTCGTGAAGCGGCTGTACAAAAAGCGGCAGCAGATTCGAAGGCCAAAGCAGACGAGGACACCGCTCGTGCCGCTGATCTCGATGCGCGTCGTCGCAAGGCCTTGGCAGAAGCCGAAGCCATTCGCACCATGATGAACGCCCCTAAAAAGGTGTTGGTCGCTAAAAAAGAAGAGCCCAAGACCGAGGCAAAAGCGGCTGTCAAAGGCACTTTGCACAAGCCCGCAGGCACGCCTGCGCCTGGTGCACGCGCTGCTGCGCAAGCGGCTGCACCTTCTGGCCCCGGTGGCAACAAAGAAGTCAAATCGGCCAAGCTGTCTTCCAGCTGGGCTGGAGACCCGGCCAAGAAGAAGGCCATCCCGACGCGGGGTGACACGAGTGGTGGTGTGGGTCGCAACAACTGGCGCACCGGTCCACGTGGCCGCCGCAGCAATGACCGTGACCGCGATGACTCGCAAAGCCCGTTAGCACCCGCAGAAGTGCGTGTGCTCGAAGTGCATGTCCCCGAAACAATCACCGTGGCCGAATTGGCTCACAAAATGGCCATCAAAGCATCTGAGGTCATCAAGCACTTGATGAAGTTGGGCCAGATGGCCACGATGAACCAGCCTTTGGACCAGGACACCGCCATGATCGTGGTGGAAGAGATGGGTCATAAGGCCGTGATCGCTGCGCTGGACGATCCAGAAGCATTCACCGACGATGAAGTGTCCGAGCAACATGCCGAGTCTTTGCCGCGTGCCCCTGTGGTCACCGTCATGGGCCACGTTGACCACGGTAAAACCTCCTTGCTCGACTATATCCGGAATGCCAATGTGGTAGCCGGTGAGGCCGGAGGTATTACCCAGCACATTGGTGCCTACCAGGTAGAACTGCAAAATGGTAAGGAAATCACTTTCCTTGATACGCCGGGTCACGAAGCCTTTACAGCCATGCGTGCAAGGGGTGCCAAGGTCACCGATATCGCCGTGATTGTAGTAGCAGCGGATGATGCCGTGATGCCACAAACCCGTGAGGCCATCAGCCACGCACAGGCAGCCGGCGTAC
>CAYRBW010000319.1:0-2411 GCA_964422575.1 uncultured Limnohabitans sp. | reverse complement strand
AAAACCCCGCATTGTTTTTCCAATGCGGGGTTTTTTTATGATGACTGTGCTGCGCTTGCACGGCGCGTACTTTTTCAAAACGTCAGACTTGAGCCATGAAATCCTTGTTCCATTTGCTGTTGGCTGTTTGGGTTTTGGCGTCTTTGTCAGGTTGTACCCTGTTGGCCATTGCCGATGCGGCAGGCTCTGCGGTGGTGTATGGCGTCAAGACTACGGTGAACGTGCTGGACGCAGTGACGCCTGACATTGTGAACAGAAAAAAAGACTGAACCAGCCCGCGCGGTGGACCTACAGGTCAAGTGGTGTGGCTAAGCGTTGTGGATGCCGCGGCCTTAGTTTGTGGTTTGGCAGTGTTCAGTCAAGTCGTTCCAAACGTCTTGGCGTGTGATCAAGCCGTCTTGAACCTGGATTTGATCGATGAATCGGATATTCTGGAAAGCTTCGCCATTCAGTCAGGTGCCTTGCAGCATGCCGTGACAAAACACCGCAGTGGCGTCGCCTTGCCAGCTTTCTTCAAATTGCTCGTAGTGCTTGCGGATGCTGATGTAGCGCGACTGTGCCCATTCCGTTAGTTCATCAAGCGAGTGCAAGATGACAGCCCCGGGAAAGCACATGCGAAAGTCGGTTTGGAAAAACGATTGGGCTTTTGGCAAGTTGCGATCTTGCATGGCTTGCAAGAATGATTCAACAACTTCTGAAGCCAGAGGATGTGCGGCGCGACCCTCACTGAACACTTTGCCGTCACGGCGGTAGGTGCTCACCTCATTGACAAACACCATGGTGCCTGCTCCAGGCGTGGCGATAACAGAACGCACCGCGTTGGCACCCGATTGACCATACGATGTTGCGTGGCCGAGTCGTAGCCAGGCAGCAAGGTGATGGAGACAACCGGCAGGGTGGTTTTTTAAATACCCAACCAGCCATTGGTGCGTGCAAAGTGCAACGCTTGCGTGCGGCTGTTGACGCCCAAGTGGCGGAACAGACGCCAGAAATGCACTTTCACGGTGTGCTCGCTGATGTCGAGTTTTTCAGCAATTTCTCGGTTGGACAAGCCTTGATCGAGCATCAGGATCAATTGCTTTTGACGCTTGGACAGTTTGGTGGGACCTGCCGGTGTGGCGGATTCTTCTGCTGCGGCTTCCTCTTCTTCGGAGATCAGTAGAGTTCGCAAAGCTGCAATGATTTGTGTGGGGTTGTTGGATTTTTCGACGAAGGCGTCGGCACCTGCTTCAATACAACGGGATTCGAATTCGCTGGCGCTGGTGACCACAGCGAGTGGTACGTCTGGGAACTTCGCTTTCAGGAACTGCACACCCGACAGGCCGAGCGTGTCGGGCAGTTGCAAGTCAAGACAGAACAATTCGGGTGCGCCATTTTTCTCAACGGTGGACTCGACCACATTCAGTTTGTGGATGGGAATGATTTTGAGGCCAGGCTTGACACGGTGAACGAGCATTGTCAGCGCATCGCGCATCAAAGGGTGGTCATCGATGACGTATACAGTCATATTTTAGTTCTCTACAGTAGACTTAAAATTTAAGGGTACACCAGTTTGTAATTTTTCGCAATATAAATTAAAGAATAATAAAAAAAATCATTTAAATAATTTTTTAGAATTTATCAAAGAAATTAACATTTCATAAAAAATCTCCTCGTTTTCTGGACTGATCGGTGCCAAAACTGACCGCAGATCGCTCAGGCATGCGGCCCCCTCGGTTAGCAAACGGGTTATGGTTTGCGCAACTTCTTGGGGTGAGGCAAAGCCCAAGCTTTGCAAGACTAACTTGCCTTGGGCATCGATCAGTTTGAAGTAGAACTGACCGTCTTCGCGGTACTGCTTGAAGCTGGGGGCGGCGGCCTTGGCTTCTTTGGCCACTTGCATTGTGGCACCCGATGACAGGGCGCGAAGCCCCACAGCATGGCGCATTTCGCGCATGAAGGGGGTGGCCAGTTGGCGGGCTTTGTCTGCCCCGGCGAGCAGGATTTTGTCCATCTGGGCCGGGTGGTTGATCAAGGCTTGGT
Organism: uncultured Limnohabitans sp.; assembly: GCA_964422575.1. GTDB lineage: Bacteria > Pseudomonadota > Gammaproteobacteria > Burkholderiales > Burkholderiaceae_C > Limnohabitans_A. Next base: position 389 of record CAYRBW010000319.1, on the reverse strand, counting down.
ATTGCTCGCGCATGGGCGCGATTTCGCGATCGATGCGCTCGAACAGCATTTGTTTTGCGTCGCCCCAGCCAATGCCATCGACATAGGCTTTGGCCATGGCCGCGGTTTCTTCAGCACTGGCAAACGCTTGGTAAATCTGGAACAGGGCGGAGCCATTTGTGCTTTTGGATTCGCCGGGCGCTTTGGAGTCGGTCACGATGCCAGCGATTTGCTTGCGCATTTGCGCTGCGGGCGCAAACAGGGGAATGGTGTTGTCGTAGCTCTTGCTCATCTTGCGACCGTCGAGGCCAGGCAGCAGGGCCACCGATTCTTCGATCACGGCTTCGGGCAGCACGAAATGCTCGCCATACAAATGGTTGAAGCTCGACGCCATGTCGCGCGCCATCTCG
>CAYRBW010000318.1:0-2418 GCA_964422575.1 uncultured Limnohabitans sp. | reverse complement strand
ATGCTGGCCTGGCCCATGAAACTGAACACCGGCACTCCACCTTCCGGGTTCATGCCGCCGGGCATGCCGTCGCCAGGTTGCTCGGTGCACTTGGAAAAATCAATCGTGCGGCCGTCCAGGCGAGGCGGTGTGCCGGTCTTCAGACGCCCTTGCGGCAATTTCAGTTCTTTCAGGCGTGCCGACAAACTGACCGCCGGAGGATCGCCGGCGCGGCCCGCCGCGTAATTTTGCAAGCCCACATGGATCTTGCCATCAAGGAACGTGCCCGCCGTCAGCACCACGGTGCGCGAACGGAAACGGATGCCCACTTGTGTAACCGCACCCACCACCCGGTCACCCTCGACTATGAGGTCGTCCACCGCCTGCTGAAACAGCCACAAGTTGGGCTGGTTCTCCAACATGCGGCGAATGGCGGCTTTGTACAAAATGCGATCAGCCTGGGCGCGGGTGGCGCGCACAGCTGGACCTTTGGAGCTGTTGAGGATGCGGAACTGGATACCGCCTTCGTCGGTGGCCAAGGCCATCGCTCCGCCCAGCGCGTCCACTTCTTTGACCAAATGGCCCTTGCCGATGCCGCCAATGCTGGGGTTACAACTCATCTGCCCCAACGTTTCGATGTTGTGGCTGAGCAAAAGGGTTTTGCAGCCCATGCGCGCAGCAGCCAGCGCAGCTTCAGTTCCGGCATGGCCACCACCGACCACGATCACGTCGAATTCTTGAGGGTAAAGCATGAAAAGTCCGCCTTGAATGAAGGCCTAAAAATGGGCACCGCCTGCGCCACGGAGCCGCCCAGCTACGGAGTTCGGCTGACGTGCTTATTTTACAGGCAGGGGCCTTCATGGCAGCCCCGTCTGCCAAGCACCTGCTGATGCACAAAGCGCATGAACTCACAGACAAACGGCCTTGGACAGGCCAGCATGACCGATCTACCATGAGCAGCATTGACAATTTGTCAATTTAACGAAAGGAGACACACCATGTCCAACACCACAACAAGCATCGCCGCCAAAAGCGCACATGTCTTGCCCTCATATTTGGATGCAGCACATCTCGGCCCCTGGGGTATTTACCTGCAGCAAGTCGACCGCGTCACGCCCTATCTGGGTTCACTCTCGCGTTGGATCGAAACCCTCAAACGCCCCAAACGCGCCTTGATCGTGGACGTGCCCATCGAGCTGGACAACGGCACCATGGCCCACTTTGAAGGCTACCGTGTGCAGCACAACACCAGCCGCGGCCCCGGCAAAGGCGGTGTGCGCTTTCACCAAGATGTAACGCTGTCCGAGGTGATGGCGCTGTCGGCCTGGATGTCGGTGAAAAATGCGGCAGTCAACCTGCCTTTTGGCGGGGCCAAAGGCGGTATTCGGGTCGACCCCAAAACCCTGTCACGCGGCGAGCTCGAGCGTCTCACGCGCCGCTACACCAGCGAAATCGGGATCATCATCGGCCCCACCAAAGACATCCCCGCCCCGGACGTGAACACCAACGAACAAATCATGGCATGGATGATGGACACCTACTCCATGAACGAAGGCGCTACCGCTTCAGGCGTGGTCACCGGCAAACCGCTCGCACTGGGCGGCTCCTTAGGTCGGCGCGAAGCCACCGGGCGTGGTGTCTTCACCGTAGGCCAAGAAGCTGCCGGGCACATTGGCCTCGACATCAGCAAAGCCAAATTGGCCGTGCAAGGTTTTGGCAATGTGGGGGGAATCGCAGCCAAACTGTTTGCACAAGCGGGTGCCACGGTGGTCGCCGTGCAAGACCATGGCGGCACGGTGTACCAAGCGTCGGGGCTGGATGTGCCCGCTTTGCTGCGCCATGTCGGCGAGCATGGCAGCGTCAAGGGCTTTGCGCATGCTGAGGTGCTGCCAGATGGCCAATTCTGGGGGGTCGATTGCGACATCCTGATCCCGGCCGCGCTGGAGCAACAAATCACCGCGGCCAACGCCCATCAGATCAAAGCCCGCATGGTGATCGAAGGGGCCAACGGCCCCACCACGCCCGAGGCCGACGACATCCTGCACGAGCGGGGCATTCTGGTCGTACCCGATGTGATCGCCAACGCGGGCGGCGTGACGGTGAGCTACTTTGAATGGGTTCAGGATTTTTCCAGCTTTTTCTGGAGCGAAGACGACATCAACACCCGCTTGGTGCGCATCATGAGGGAGGCCTTTGCCGCCATTTGGCAAGTGGCCGATGAACACCGCGTCAGTTTGCGCACCGCCACCTTCATTGTGGCTTGCACGCGCATCTTGCAAGCGCGTGAGTTGCGGGGTTTGTACCCCTGAAACCACCTCACCACCTTGAAAATCAACCTTCAAGAATCAATCACAAAGGAGACGCCTGCAACTGTCCGACAACATCAGGAGTCCCTGGATGACAAAGGTATCTGGAAATAATCGCTGGAACAGATGGGTC
>CAYRBW010000317.1:0-2421 GCA_964422575.1 uncultured Limnohabitans sp. | reverse complement strand
GCCAGCGTGCTGGCCACCGTCAAGCGTGACGGCATTGAAGGCAAGGGCGGCCAATGGAGCATGGAAGAAGAAGAAGCCTTCAAAGCCCCGATCAAGCAGCAATACGAAGACCAGGGCCACCCTTATTACGCCACCGCCCGCATTTGGGACGACGGCATCATCGACCCGTCTGACACGCGCCGCGTGTTGGCGCTGGGCTTGAGTGCATCACTGAATGCGCCGATCCCTGAAACCAAATTTGGACTTTTCCGCATGTGATGTGTATGATTTTATAAATTCATACACATTAAAGGGCTGTGCGCATGCGAACCAACATTGAAATTGACGACGACTTGATGGCCGCAGCCATGGCAGCGGGTGGCTTCAAGACCAAAAAGGAAGCGGTGGAAGAGGGCTTGCGCCTGGTTCGTCGCAGGCAGATCTACAACGGATTGTTGGCCTTGCGCGGCAAGTTGCAGTGGGATGACTCGGATGCTGCTTGGGCGCAAGCCCGCACGCCAGATGCTTCAGGCTTGGCTGTCCAAGAGCCAAAGGGCGCTGACATCGTGAAGCCCAAGCCTGCAGCCACGACCCAACGGTCCGCCAAAGCCCAAAAACCGGTCGCTGCAAAACGGGGCAAGGCCCAATGATTTTGGTCGACTCAAGCGTCTGGATCGACTTTTTCCGAGACGGACAAAGCACACAAAGCCAGGCCTTGGCCCGTTGTCTGGGCGATTCCAGCGTGGAAGTCGGCATGGCTGATCTGGTGCTGTTCGAGGTCATGCGGGGTTTTCGCGAAGGGGCATTGATGCGCGAAGCCCAAACACTCATGAGCGCATTGCCGCAGGTGGAAATCGGGGACACAAGCGCAGTGTTAAAAGCCGCTGAACGCTATCGCCAATTGCGCAGTCTGGGCCGGACCGTGCACAGCCCCATCGACGTTTTGCTGGCCAGCTACTGCATGACCCACGGCCACGCGCTGTTGCACCGCGACGCCGATTTTGAATCGCTCAAAACCTTGGGAGGCCTGGACACATGGCCGCACTGAACACATCCCCTTGGCACAGCCACTTCAAGGCCCAAGCGCGATACCACGTCTGGGCCACGCACCGTTTGTTGGAAGCGGTCTCTCGTCTGTCTGATGGTGATTACCGTCGCGACGTGGGCCTTTTCTTCAAAAGCATCCACGGCACGCTGAACCACCTGCTGGTGGCCGAGCACCTGTTGTGGTATCCGCGATTTGCCAAAGGCGCATCACCGGTGCTGGCACTGGACACCGAGGTGGAGCCCCACCGCGAACGGTTGGCACAGGCGCTGAATGGTGGAGCGGCTAACTGGGCGCTCCTGATTGGCAACTTGCCCGCAGAGCGCTTTGACGGCCACCTGGATTACCGAACCAGCAAGGGCGAGCCCAGGTCGCTGCCGTTTGCGGCCACGCTGGCGCATGTGTTTAACCACGCCACCCACCACCGAGGGCAGGTCACGGCTGCATTGACGGCCATGGGCCACGCTGCACCGGAGTTGGATTGGGTCTATCACCTGCAACAGCAAGCCGCCGAGGCCAAAAAACCATGAGCACCGATCAGAACACCGCCTTGAGCGTCACTGTCCAAGACCAAGTGGCCCGCATCACTTTGACCCGCCCTGAAGTGCGCAATGCGTTCAACGACGAGGTGATCGCGCAAATCAAATCGGCCTTTGAGACAGTGGGTGCCAGAGAGGATGTGCGCTGTGTGGTGCTGGCGGCTGAGGGGGCTGCCTTTTGTGCCGGTGCTGACCTGAACTGGATGCGGCGCATGGCCGACTACACCCGTGTGGAAAACCTGGCCGACGCGGGTGAGTTGGCCGCCATGCTGCGTGCCATTTACGAATGCCCTCAACCCACCATTGCCCGCGTACAAGGCGATGTGTACGCCGGGGGCATGGGTCTGGTAGCGGCGTGCGACATGGCCGTGAGTGTGGACACGGCGAACTACTGCCTGAGTGAAGTCAAGCTGGGCCTCATCCCCGCCACCATCAGCCCCTATGTGATTCGCGCCATGGGCGCACGTGCGGCGCACCGCTACTTTTTGACGGCCGAGCGTTTCAGCGCGGCTGAAGCGCATCGCATCGGCTTGGTGCACGAGGTGGTGCGTGCGGATGCCTTGGATGCCAAAGTGGCGGAGCTGACCCACGCCTTGGTGAGCGCCAGCCCCAATGCCGTGCGCGCCTGCAAACGCTTGGTGCAAGACGTGGCCGAACGCGAGATAGACGATGCGCTGGTGGCACACACCGTGGCGGGCATCGCTGACATTCGTTCGAGTGACGAAGGCAAAGAGGGCGTGCAATCGTTCTTACAAAAGCGCAAGCCTTCGTGGTTGCTCGGTTAGAGTGAAAAATTATTTAGAAGAGGACACCCATCATGCTTGAATCCATTCACATCCAAGGCTTTAAGGGCTTCAA
>CAYRBW010000316.1:367-2436 GCA_964422575.1 uncultured Limnohabitans sp. | reverse complement strand
TTGGCCAACAACGGACTGAGCGGTCCGCCTTGCGATGTGCCCAGATGGCGATCGACCACCACCCCGCCATCCGTGATCCCGGCATTCAGATACGCCCGAATCAGCCGGATGATTCCAACGTCGTCGATGCGCTTTCTGAGCCTGTCGATCAGGATGTCGTGGTTGAGCCGGTCAAAGAACTTGGCCAGGTCCACGTCCACCACCACGCGCTTGCCCGATTGGACGTACGCCCTGCTTGGCGACGCCTTCTATGCGGTTCTTGTTCATCGGCTCGCGATTTACGCTCCACGCTTGCTTCCCACGTTCGGTCGCCCTCACGCAGCTGCGCAACACTCAAGCTCACTGTGACCAGCTCACAGCGGGACTTGCACCCGCAATCTATCGGTCAAAAATCTGACCAATTCAATGGCTCAGGATCAGGTTGTCTCGGTGCACCATTTCCGGCTCGGCGGTGTAACCCAGCAAAGCCTCGTATTCGTGCGACGGCTTGCGGCACAGCAAACGCGCTTCAGCACTGGCGTAGTTGGCCAGGCCACGCGCAATTTCTGCACCTTGTTCGTCCCGGATAGCGATCACGTCACCGCGTGAAAAATCTCCTGTCACGCCCGTCATGCCAATGGGCAACAAGCTCTTGCCTTCGGTCAGCACTTTGTGGGCCGCGCCGGCGTCCACTGTCACAGAGCCGCGCAATTGCAAGTGGTCGGCCATCCATTGTTTGCGCGCTTGCTGCTTGGCCGTTTGGGCCACCAGCAAAGTGCCCATGTTGTCGCCTTGACACAGGCGCAGCAAAGCATCAGGCTCGCGGCCCCAGGCAATCACCGTGGAAGCGCCCGAGCCCGCAGCACGCTTGGCTGCGAGGATTTTGGTGATCATGCCGCCCTTGCCGATGCTCGAGCCTGCGCCACCGGCCATCGACTCCAGCGCCGGATCCCCTGCACGGGCCTCGTGCACAAACATGGCTGCGGGGTCTTTGCGTGGGTCGGCGGTGTACAGGCCTTTTTGGTCGGTCAAGATGACCAGCACATCGGCTTCAATCAGGTTGGCCACCAAAGCGCCTAAGGTATCGTTGTCGCCGAACTTGATCTCATCGTTGACGACCGTGTCGTTCTCGTTGATGACCGGCAACACCCGGTGCTGCAACAAAGTCAGCAGCGTCGATCGGGCATTGAGATAACGCTCGCGGTCGGCCAAATCGGCATGTGTGAGCAAGACCTGCGCACTGCCCATGCCGTTCTCACGCAGCTTGGTCTCGTACATTTGCGCCAGCCCCATCTGCCCCACGGCGGCAGCCGCTTGCAAAGCGGGCACTTCGCTCGGACGCGTGGTCCAGCCCAGTCGCTTCATGCCCTCGGCAATCGCGCCACTGGACACCATGACCACCTCTTTGCCCTGTGCACTGAGCAGTGCCATCTGGCGGCACCACTCGCCAATCGCGCCTTCGTCCAGCCCCCGACCTTCGTTGGTCACCAAGCTGGAGCCGACTTTGACAACAATGCGGCGGGCGTCGCGCAACAGATGAGAAACGGCTGCAGAGGTCATGCTAGGGGTCTACTGGGCGTGAAAGACAAGGGTATCGCTCAAGCCGCCGAATCAATCGGCGTCAGAAGGCAGTGGTTTAAAACGCGGATCATCGGCATCCGGCTCTTGCGGCTTGTCCTGTTCCTTGAATCGGGGATCAATATCCACCACGCCCTGCTCAATGATCTGCTGGGCACGGATGTGTTTGTAGATATCTTTGATCAGGGGCTCACAACCTTCGCGTGTCAAAGCCGAGATCTGGAAAACTGGGCCTTTGTAGCGCATGCGTTTGATGAAATCCTTGACGCGGGCCTCGCGCTCGTCAGCGGGCACCATGTCCAGCTTGTTGAGCACCAGCCAGCGCGGCTTATTGTAAAGGCCAGGATCGTATTTTTTGAGCTCCGCCACAATGGCTTTGGCTTGCTGCACCGGGTCAACGTTCTCGTCAAACGGTGCAAAGTCGACCACATGCAGCAACAAACGGGTGCGCTGCAAATGGCGCAAAAACAAGTGCCCCAGGCCAGCGCCCTCCGAGGCACCTTCGATCAAAC
>CAYRBW010000316.1:0-357 GCA_964422575.1 uncultured Limnohabitans sp. | reverse complement strand
GGATGCGCCCTCGATAAGACCGGGAATGTCGGCCACCACAAAACTCTGCTCAGGGCCCACACGGACCACACCCAAATTGGGGTGCAAGTGGTGAAGGGGTAATCGGCGATTTTGGGGCGGGCATTGGAGACCGCCGCGATGAAGGTCGATTTGCCCGCATTGGGCATCCCCAGCAGACCGACGTCGGCCAGCACCTTCAGTTCGAGCTTGAGCTCTTTCTTTTCACCAAGCCAGCCCGGTGTTTTCTGACGCGGGGCGCGGTTGATGGCGCTTTTGAAGCGCATGTTGCCAAAACCACCGTCGCCCCCCTTGGCATTGGTGATGACCTCACCGGGCACCAGCTACTCGAACAAGACC
>CAYRBW010000315.1:0-2439 GCA_964422575.1 uncultured Limnohabitans sp. | reverse complement strand
CGACCTAACCTGCGCTGCCCCCGCAACGGTAAGCAGACGGTTTTTTGTTCACACGAAAACCCCGCTTTCATCTCAAACCACTGATGGCTCTGAAACAGGCCGCCGGGAAGGTGATGAAGGTCGCTCTGCCAGCCCGGATACCGGCCAACGAGGTGACCTGTCGCAAGACAGGTTGTAAAGCCCATGCACTGTCGGGGAAGGCGGTGAGGGCGTTTGGTTCAGGAAATTTTCATGTTTTTTTCTAATCCCAACCGGTTAGGGTTGATTGCTGCTATTTACGCTTGCGCAGCTGCGCAGGCTCAAACAAGCTCTCCATCGGATGTCTTTATTACGGCAAATCGTTGGGGGGAAGCCCGCGAAGCTGTTCGTGCCGATGCGAATGTCCTGACACGAGAGGATATTCAGCGTTCAGGTGCCAATTTACTGCCAGAGCTGCTGTCTCTACTCCCCGGTATTCAGTCGACCTCTTACGGCGGTAGCAATCTTTATGTGCGAGGGGCTGAGTCCCGAATGACACCGTTGTATATCGATGGTGTTCGAATCGAATCGCACGACCCCATGAGCATTGGCGGAGCTCCATGGGAGCTTTTGCCATTGGACATCATTGAGCGGGTCGAGGTCATTAAAGGGCCTATGAGTGCTCTGTATGGGTCGGATGCGATGAGCGGTGCGGTTCAGGTCATAACAAAGTCAGGCAATCGAGCTGCGCACCAGCAGGTGGCCGTTGGGCTCGGCACTCAAGGAGCCCATCAAGCCAGTGCAGCTCTCAGTGGAGGAAATGAGACCGTTACATATTCCTTGAGAGTTGGCGAAAAGCACAGTGACGGCTATAACACCCGGCCTGATCTGGTCCACACACCCAGTCGCGAAGCGTGGAAGGACAGATTTGCGACGGCCTCATTGATGTGGCGGGTCCTTCCAGATCAGCAGTTGGAGCTGACCACGATGGGGGCTAATCGCGATCAACAGATGGCACCCTATTCGGATGGCATTGACAGCCGAAAACAATCCAAATTGCATGCTGCTTCTTTGAAATGGCAATCACAGTGGAGTGACAAACACTTCAGCAAAATTCAGTTGACTCAAGGGCGTAACGCCAGCAAATCTGATGCCCCAAATCCAGGAGACTCTCCAAACGATTACTTCACCAAGACCGAAACAGTCACAGCACAACACCAAACGGTTCTGCCCTTAGGGCAGTTGATGGGCTTGGTTGAACACAAGTCTGACAAGTTTGAGGCCATGGCAACTTTATACGACCCTCAGGTGCATGGGCGGCGTTCGCAGAATGCAGTGGGTCTCGGGTATGAGTTGCGTCAGGGCGCTCATAATTTCCGTATCAATGTTCGTGATGACAAATATGAAGCATTCGGTATCCAAAGCACCTATTCTGCGGGCTATGCTTGGGACTTTTCCCAAGACCTGTCTTTGATGGCATCGCAATCCACAGGATTTCGTGCACCTACGCTGGAGCAGGTATTTGGCCCCTACGGCGCACTCAGTTTGAAACCCGAAACGGTGACTTCTCGTGAGGTGGCTCTGGAGCAGCGTGCAGACAGATTCCGCGGGCGTGTGACTGTTTACGACAGCCACGTGATTAATTTGATCTCCTCATCGCAAACCCTGAGCACTTGTGCTGCTGGAGCGTTTTGTTATTTCAACGTAGGAAAAGCCAACATGCAGGGTATTAGCCTGAGCGCCGGAACCCAGTGGTTCGGTGCTCAATTGGATGCCAGCTACGACTATCTGGATGCCCGAGATGAAATCAGGAACAAGCAGTTGAGTCTTCGTGCGCAACACCAAGCCCGCCTTTCGGTTAGCAAGATGCTTGAGTCGGTGCGTGTGGGTGCTCAGTTGTTGGCCGTTGGGCGTCGATTTGACGATGCATCCAACACGAAAGAGCTTCCCGGCTACGCAGTTTTGAATTTGTCACTGCAAAAGCAACTGTCGTCACAATGGTCATGGCTGCTGAGGATCAACAACGTCACCGATAAGTCTTATCAGCAGATGGGATGCACACCCGGTCAGTGTCATTTTGCAGCCCCGGGACGAAGTGCTTTGACTTCGTTGACCTGGACAAACAAGGATTGAAGCTTGGCCCGCTTGTTGCCAATTTTGCCCCAGCGCATCGTTTGCCTCACCGAAGAGACAACGGAGTGGCTCTATCTGCTGGGGCAGGAGGCGCGCATTGTGGGCATCTCGGGCTACACGGTTCGGCCGCGGCGTGCCCGCGAAGAAAAGCCCAAGGTCAGTGCTTTTTTGAGTGCCAAGATCGACAAGATCTTGGCGCTCAAACCGGATTGTGTTTTTGGTTTTTCCGATCTTCAGGCCGACATTGCAGCTTTGCTGATCCGCGCTGGTGTGCAGGTAACGGTGTTCAATCAGCGCAGTGTGGACGAGATTTTTTCGATGCTCTACCAAGTGGCTGCGATGGTTGGA
>CAYRBW010000314.1:0-2466 GCA_964422575.1 uncultured Limnohabitans sp. | reverse complement strand
CAGCAAAGAGGCTGCTGGAGTTGGTTCAAGCCATTTTGCGCGACCCCTTCGATGGAATCGGCAAGCCCGAACCGCTGAAATATCTGGGTCCTGATGTTTGGTCCCGGCGCATTACCCAGGAGCATCGCTGTGTCTACCTGATCAAGTCCGACCGGGTTGAGTTCTTGCAAGGCCGCTACCACTACTGAGACAAGCCAAGCGCCAAACAAAACGCCCACAAGGCGGTAACCGTGTGGGCGTAATTTGAGTGATTAGCAGAATGCTACCGCTTCGATATATACCGCGTCAAGGGGTTTTCGTACGATTTTTGAACAAGGTCTTCAACAATGATTTCTCAGAGGTAAACCAGATCTTTGGGTCCGATGGCTTGGGCTTGATTTCACCTTTGGCGATGGCCAAAACCCGCTCGCGAATCTTCTCTTGCGGGGCAATGCCAATTTTCAAAAAATTCTTCATCAAACACCTATCAAATTTCAGTTACGGGCTCAACCCTTTGCCACATAGTTCAGCGGCTTCATCTTGTTCAGTTCATGGCTCAGTTTGGTCTTTGCTTGCCACAGGTCAAATTGAGCCTGCATGTCCAGCCAGAGTTGCGCGCCGTTGCCAAGTAGTGTCCCCAGACGCAGCGCCACCTCAGCCGACACGCCGCTGCGTTCGGCCAGCAAGGCGTGCAGCGTATGGCGGGAAACGCTCAAGCTTCGGGCAAAGGCGCTCACAGACATGCTCTTCAAACTGGGCAAAACATCTTCCCGAAGGATGGCTCCGGGATGGGTCGGTATACGTTTAGCCATCGCTTTTCTTGATCCCAAACTCAAGCAATGCTGACCGAGTGGGTATGAATTTCAACCTTCATCGCTGACTTGAGTGCAGCAAAAATCGAAGCCAGGTTGGTCATGGTCGGGTTGCCCGATGAAGACAGCATTCTGTGAACGCTTTTGGCTGGCTTATCAACTGAGATTGCCAAATCTTCGAACCCAACGGTCGCGTTGACAAGGTCACGCAAAATGAGTTTTGCGGTCTCCGCTTCACCATTGAGAAAAAGCATGACCGCTTCATCAAGCATCGCCTTAGCGAACTCGGGATCGCGCTCAACGCGCGCCATCACCGTATTTTTAAAGTCTCTGGTGAGTGCCATATGGTTACCTTTTCCGTTTGCTTTTGACTGAAACTGGTTTCACTTGTTTGAGCAGTTTTGCTTTTTCCCGCTTGTACTCTGCCCATAAATCAACAGCACGATCAATATCGCCCTGTTGCCCGCTCTTAGATCCCCCCCCTAGCAACACTATGATCTTGATACCATCCTTTGCCAAATAAATGCGCCAGCCAGCACCATAGTTAATTTTGTACTCGCCAATTCCTCGGAACCACTCAATGCTGGACAGATTGCCCTGCTGCATCCGATATTTGGCAGTCGCAACCTTGGCGGCGACGTCCGGCGTCAATCCATCAAACCACTGCGCATAGGGACTGACGCCATCGTCAAGCAGCAGTTCAAGAACTTCAAAGGACATGCTAAATGGTAACATAAACGTTCCCATTTGCGCAAGCCATTTTTAAGTTCTGTACCCGTAGTGAACAGCCAGCACCCCCAAAGCGCCAACCAAAATGCCCTTGGCCTCGTACTGATTGAGCGTGCGTCCGTTCCACCCCTCTTGGGCAGACCACTCCCTCACGCTCTGACCTAACCCCGCCACATGCCAGACCGCGCAGCCGCCGGGGCTGCCGATGCCGCCCACCGCATCAAGCGCCTCGCCCAGGCGCTTTCTGGCCCAAGCACAACGCTCGGTCATCGTGTCCTGCCAATGACCGCCGGGGATGCGATCAAGCGGCGGTGAGCCCGCAGAACTTAGCTGCGCGAAGACAAAGGTGCGAGAGAAGTCCTGACCCGCGTCGTGCATCTGCGCTGTGATCGCGCCGTTGCGCATCAAAAGTCCGAGCGAGTCCACGGTACGGAAATGCTCGGTGCGGTAGCTGGTGCCTTCCTCTGCTTCGCTCACCCACTCACCAACCCGACCACCGGGCAGGCTCACCAGAGCGCCATGGGTCAGTGGCTGTGCAACTTGCTTTTTAGCCATGGCGCACCTCCTTGCCCAAGGCGGGATCCGCACCCTGCGCCAGCGCCCAGTGCAAGAGTGCCAGCGCATCCGCTTCGTTGTCGTCGGTGACCGGGTGGCCCAACGCCTTCATGGCCGCAATCACCCCTGCCTTGCCCGCGTTGCCCTTGCCGGTGGCATGGCGTTTGATGGTGCCCACAGGAACGCCCTGGTACGGGATCTGGTGGTGCTCGCACCAGGCGGTCAGCGTGGCCAGCAGGCCGCCGTAGACGTGCGCGGCATCCACGCCGAGGTGACGGCGCACCTCTTCAAAGTAAACGGCTCCAATGCCCGTTAAATTGGGCTGTGCGCAAGTCTTTGGCGCATTCAAGGTCAGCATGTCAGCGAGCCACCGGCCAAAGCGCAGGTAGCG
>CAYRBW010000313.1:0-2481 GCA_964422575.1 uncultured Limnohabitans sp. | reverse complement strand
GTGCTTGGCACTCCAAAACAAACCGCCCCTAAGGGCGGTTTTCAAAGTTTTCGCCCCGAAGGACGGTTTTCAGCCGCTCACGCCCCAGAGGGTCGTGACTGCCGTTTAAAAATCAGGCCACGCCCTGACGTTTGAGCCAAGCCAGCAAACGCTGCCAACCATCGTCCGCCGGCCCCTTGCGGTAACTTGGACGGTAGTCGGCATGAAAAGCGTGCGGGGCCTCAGGATAAACCACAAACTCACTGGCTTTGGCCGCTGCAGGGCCCTGCGCCAGGGCTTCTTTCATCTTATCAACCGTGTCAAGGGGGATGCCGGTGTCGGCTGCACCATACAAACCCAGCACCGGGGCTTTCAGGTTGCCCACCAAAGCCAAGGGATGTGTGGGCGTTGGCGCCGTGGCATTGCCCACCAGTCGGCCGTACCAAGCCACCCCCGCCTTCAGCTTGGGCTGGTGCGCGGCATACAACCAAGTGATGCGCCCGCCCCAGCAAAAGCCGGTGATCGCCAGTTTGTCGGTGTTACCACCATTGGTCCCCGCCCAAGCCACAGCGGCGTCCAGATCGCTCATGACCTGCGCGTCAGGCACCTTGGAGATGACCTCGGCTTGCAGTTTGGCGATTTCGCCGTAGGCACTGGCATCGCCTTGGCGCACAAACAGTTCGGGCGCGATGGCCATGTAGCCTGCCTGGGCCAAGCGGCGGGTCACGTCGGCGATGTATTCGTGCACGCCAAAGATTTCCGATATCACCAACACCACAGGCAAACCCGTCTTGCCTGCTGGAGCGCTTCGGTAAGCGGGCATCTTGAAGCCGTTCACATCGATGGTCACTTCGCCCGAGACCAAACCCGTGACCGGGGTTTTGATGGCGGTCTGCGCCATGATGGGCATGGCCGCGGCGGCATAACCCACACCCAAGGCGGCTTGCAGGGCCACACGGCGGGTGGTGCCAGCGGCGTCTACACGTCCACCCATCAGGGCTTGGACATCGTTGATCAGATCGTGGTTCAAGGCATATCTCCATCGGTTGAAAAAGTGGATGCTGATCTTGGCACACTCGGAACAGTCTTGCACTGGGGCTGCCATTTAAACTGCCGCCATGCATGACACCACCACGCCCGTTTTGTACTCGTTTCGCCGCTGTCCCTATGCCATGCGGGCGCGACTGGCACTGCATGTCAGTGGTGTGGTTTATGAACACCGCGAAGTGGTTTTGAAAAACAAACCTGCCCACATGCTGTCCCTGTCGCCCAAGGGCACTGTACCGGTGTTGTGGCTGCCCATGACTGCAGGAGACTGTGTGTTGGAGCAGAGCCTGGACATCATGCTGTGGGCACTGCACCAGCGGGACCCGCTGGGTTGGTTGCCTGCGTCAGATGCGGCCATGGCCGATGCGCTGGCCTTGATCGCCCAGAGCGATGGACCCTTCAAGCAGCAGCTGGACCGCTACAAATATCCCCACCGCTCGGGACTGACCAGTGGCACGGCCGACCGCGACATGGCGGCAACTTGGTTGCAATCACTGGATGCCCGCTTACAGGCCGAGCCTTTTCTGACGGGCCACCATTTGGGACTGACCGATGCCGCCATCGCCCCCTTTGTGCGGCAATACGCCCACACCGATCGGGGCTGGTTTGCGGCGCAACCCTGGTTGGTGCTGGCGAAGTGGCTGGCCGATTTTGAGGCCTCCGAGCTGTTTGCGGCCATCATGCACAAGCATGTGCCCTGGCAAGAATCGGCACAAAATTCGCAGGAGCCCATCCCTGGGTGATGGGTGATGAGCGGTGGGTCGTGGTCTGAGAAAGCTTTTCGCGGCGAGGACGCCGCCCGCACAAAAAGAGATTCAGTGCGCCTGTTCCCAATTCGGGCCAAAGCCCACTTCGGCCAGCAGCGGCACTTTCAAATCGGCCACACCGGCCATGATGCGCGGCACCTCGGTGCGCACCCATTCCACTTCTGATTCGGGCACCTCGAAGACCAGTTCGTCGTGCACCTGCATGATGACTTTGGTGACCTTGCCTTGTTCGTCCAGCGCTTTTTGCACCGCGACCATGCTCAGCTTGATCAGGTCAGCCGCTGTGCCCTGCATGGGCGCGTTGATGGCGGCGCGCTCGGCCCCGGCGCGGCGCGGGCCGTTGGGGCTGTTGATCTCGGGCAGCACCAGGCGGCGACCAAACACGGTCTCAACATAGCCCAGCGCCTTGGCCTGCTCGCGGGTGGCGTCCATGTAGTGCTTGACGCCGGCAAAGCGCTCAAAATAGCGGGTGATGTAGTTCTTGGCGGCGGTGTTGTCGATGGTGAGCGCCTTGGCCAAGCCAAACGCGCTCATGCCGTAGATCAGACCGAAGTTAATGGTCTTGGCGTAACGCCGCTGCTCGCTGCTCACGGTGTCAGGCGTTGCACCAAACACCTCGGCAGCAGTGGCCTTGTGCACGTCGAGGCCTTCATGGAAGGCCTTGAGCAAAGCCGGGTCGTCGCTCAGG
>CAYRBW010000312.1:0-2494 GCA_964422575.1 uncultured Limnohabitans sp. | reverse complement strand
TGTCGCGTTCCAAACTTAACGCTTGAGCAGCACCAATTGATGACAGCCCCTAATTAGAAAAACAGAAACATGAACAGGCAATACAACAACAATGAGCTTGCTTCAAGGCGACACGCTGACCCAAATTTCATTCTCGGTCTTTGAGAACAAAGGTGTTTTTGCGGCCTTGCTCGGTTCGGGTTTGTCCCGCTCGGCAGAAATTCCCACCGGCTGGAAGATCACGCTTGATATTGTTCGCAGGGTGGCAAAAGCACAGGGCGTGGCTGACCAAGCAGACTGGGCCAAGCGGTATCGCAAGTGGGCTTGAGAGAGTCTCGGCTGGAGGATTACATCGTTCGCGAGCTGGTCGAGTGTGACGACATGGATTACTTCACTCAAGCCGATCTGTTGTACGACTTGTCGGGGCAGATGCGGGCCCACTTGAAGACCTATTTAGGCCAGAGATAATCGGCACATGGACATCTTGCTGCAACTCGTTGATTTCATCCTCCACGTCGACCGCTACCTGGAGGCCTTTGTGGCGCAATACGGCGCTTGGGTGTATGCCCTGCTGTTTCTGATCATCTTTGTCGAAACCGGACTGGTGGTCATGCCATTTTTGCCGGGCGATTCACTGCTGTTCATCGTGGGGGCAATGTGCGGGGCGGGCTTGATGAATTTACCGCTGGTCATGGGCCTGCTGCTGGTGGCGGCCATTTTGGGTGACCAGACCAACTACACGATCGGTCGCTACTTCGGCCCCAAGGTGTTTCAGTGGGAAGACTCTCGGTTTTTCAACCGCAAGAGCTTTGACCAAGCCCATGCGTTTTATGAAAAATACGGTGGCATCACCATCATCATCGCCCGCTTCATGCCCTTCATCCGCACCTTTGTGCCCTTTGTGGCGGGCGTGGCCGAGATGACGCGCAGCAAATTCACGCTGTTCAATGTGTTGGGGGGCGTGATCTGGGTGGTGGGCCTGACCTTGGCAGGTTACCTGTTTGGCAATCTGCCCTTTGTGCAGACGCACCTGAGCAAAATCATCTGGGCATTGATAGTGGTGCCGGGGCTGATTGCGATTTTGGGCGCTTGGAAAGCCCGGCGGGCAGATTAAAAGCCAACACTTCCGCGCGTGTTGGCGGTTGGCAGCCTTGCCGGGCGCAGTTGATGGCGGCCGCCTTCATCGCGTGTGCCAGTGTGGTCGCCACGCGGTCGACTGCACCATCGCTTTCCAAGGCCCAATCGGCCAGGGTGTTGCCCCAGAAGGTGTCGCCTGCGCCGACGGTGTCGATCACGGTGATGGCGGGCACCGGCAGGTGGTGGGTCTGGCCTTCGACATCCAGATAAGCGCCATCGCCGCCAAAGGTCAGGGCCACGCGGCTCAATGCTCCGGGCGTACCCATCGCTCGCAACTCACGCAACTGACTGACCAAGCGTGGCGACTCACCGATGGCCACATTCCCAAAACCCATGGTTTCCAAGTCTTCGTCACTGGCCTTGAGCCAGTCGGTCAGCGCCATCACTTCGCGCAAGGCCTGCACGTAGGACGGCAGATCACCCGCCACTTGGGGCCGCAGGTTGATGTCCACGCTGATCGTCCAGCCCAGTTCACGGGCGGCTTGCAAGATCGCCACGATTTTGTGGTGCTCGGGCGGGATCAGCAGCAAAGAGCCCGTGTGGAAAATCCCTGGCTTGTCTTGCTGGCGCAACAGCGCCACGATGCTGTCCACGCTGTAGTCGCGATCGGCAATGCCTTCGCGGTAAAAGCCGTAGCTGGGTTGACCGTCTTTGAGCTGCACCACGGCCAGTGAGGTGGGCAGCCGCGATGTGCCGCCAGGCAATTGCACGCCGTCTTGCCGCAGCTGCTGCGCCATGCCTTGACCAAAGAGGTCGCTGGATAAAGGGTTGAGGTAGGCCACGCGGGCACCGCTCATGGCAGCGGCGCGGGCCAAGTTGAAGGGGCTGCCGCCCATGAGCGGGTGCAGTTGTCCGTCGGGCTGGGCGATGCAGTCCATCAGGGCCTCGCCCAAAACAAAAATCGGCGTGCTCATGTCAATGGTTTGATTTATTTCTTGAGCAAATGCTTGCGGCGCACCACGTCGATCCAGACCGCGACGATCACGACCGCGCCAATCGCCATCATTTGTTTGAATTGCGAGACTTCCATCAGGTTCATGCCGTTGCGGATCATGGTGATCAGCACCGCACCCAGCAAGCTGCCCCAGATGCTGCCGCGCCCGCCAAACAAAGAGGTGCCACCCAAAATCACGGCGGCGATCGCGTCCAGCTCGAACATCTGCGCCATCTTGCCGCTTGAAGAATCCATGCGAGCCATCAACACGACGGCGGCCAAGGCGCAGCACAGACCCGAAATCACATACACGCCCAGCTTGTACCAGCGGATGTTGATGCCCACCTGGCGGGCACCCATTTCGTTGGAGCCCATGGCGTACACATAGCGGCCAATTTTGGTGCTCGACAGCACGAAGGCCATCACGACAAAAAAGATGCCTGT
>CAYRBW010000311.1:0-2504 GCA_964422575.1 uncultured Limnohabitans sp. | reverse complement strand
TCGTTGGGCTCATAACCCAAAGGTCGTTGGTTCAAATCCGGCCCCCGCAACCAAATTTCAACCTCGGTTGAATATCAAAAAACCCTCTTCGGAGGGTTTTTTTGTTTGTGTATTTCTACGCGTTCTTTTGATTCGGTTCAATTCGGCAGTCGACAGAGCAGTCCCTCAAGGGCGTGTGAGACGGTGGCTTGCCTGACAAGACTGCGGTCACCTTCAAAGTGCTTGAGTTCAGTGCTGACAATACCGTTGATACACCAGCCAAACCAAACAGTTCCTACGGGTTTTTCAGAACTGCCACCGCTGGGGCCTGCAACACCTGTAACCGCAAGCGAAACTTGCGCATGAGACCTGTAAACCGCACCAAGGGCCATGGCATGCGCGACCCGTGCGCTGACAGCCCCGTGCGCCGCGATCAGATCGGATGGAACACCCAGCATTTGTGTTTTGGATTCATTGGAGTAGGTGACAAATCCACGCTCAAACCATGCACTGGAGCCTGCCAGGTCAGTGCAAGAGGCGGCAATCATGCCGCCAGTGCAACTTTCTGCGCTGGACATTCGCCAATCAAGATGACTCAAACGCTGCGCAAGTTTGACCGTCAAATCAGACATCAAAACCATCTCCACAAGGACATTACCAGCAAGGTGCAAAAGGCCGCGACAAGGTCATCGAAAATGATTCCAAAACCACCGCGCCAGCCAAAACCTTTGAATAACTGATCAGCCCATGCCACAGGGGCTGGCTTGACCGCATCGAAAAATCTGAACAAGGCGAACGCAGCCAATTGCGCCCCAAAGTGAGTGGGCAGGACGAAGAAAAAAATCAGCCACATGGCCACGATCTCGTCCCAAACAATGGCTCCAGGGTCACTGATGCCCATGTGACGCGCGGTGACAGTGCATGCCCACCAGCCAGCAGGGATGGCCATGGCAATGAGCAAGGCCTGTTCAGGCAAAGACAGGTAATGTTGCAGCATAAGCCACGACAGCCAACCCCAAAGGCTGCCGACCGTTCCGGGTGCTTTGGGCGCCAATCCAGAACCGAAACCCAAAGCGATAGCGTGGGCAGGATGTGCCAGCATGAATGTGACCGATGGTTTGACGGCATGATGCACCGTTGCAGAATCAGAACGAGGGGGCATCGTCATGCGAAGTGATCAAATGAACGAAAAACAGCAGGAACATGCTGCCCCTCAGCATCCAGCAGAACAAGCGTTGGTGTCGCGGTGATGCAGCCAATGCGCGTCACGCGCGTGCCGGATCTTTCTGCTGCAGCATAGACGCAGGCCGACGCAGATGGTGGAGCGCAGAAAACGAGTTCGTAGTCATCACCACCCGACAGCACACAGGTCAAGGCCAATTCGGCTGGGCATGACCAGTGTTTTGCTGTTTGCATGAGGGTAGAGACCGCAGGCAAATTGATCGAAGCCCCCACGTTGCTGGCTTTGAGGATGTGCCCCAGATCACCCAGTAAACCATCGCTGATGTCGGCCATGGCATGAGCGATGCCTCGAAGGGATTGACCGAGGGCAACGCGGGGTGTGGGCGTTTCCATGCGCAGACGTGCAAGATCGAAGGCGATTTGCGGCAAGCTGACTGTGCCACGAAAAGCTTCAAGAGCCAGACGGGCGTCGCCCAAATGTCCGCTCACATACAAGTCGTCGCCCGCTTGTGCGCCGCTGCGCAGCAGGGATTGCCCCGCAGGGACCTCACCTATCACAGTGATGGCAATGTTCAAAGGGCCTTGAGTGGTATCGCCACCAATCAGTTCGCAGCCATGAGCGTCAGCCAAACCAAAGAGGCCTTGAGAAAAACCGGCCAACCAGCTTTCGTCTGCGCGGGGTAATGACAAGGACAGCAAGAAAGCTTGAGGCGATGCGCCACAAGCAGCCAGATCGCTCAAATTCACCGCCAGGGCTTTGTGGCCCAGGCGGGCTGGGTCGACAGAAGATAAAAAATGCCGGCCTTCTACGAGCATGTCGGCAGAAAAAGCCAATTGATGACCAGCACGAGGTGACCAGACCGCGCAATCGTCCCCAATGCCTACATCCGCCCTTCTTGGTGGGCGCTTGAAAAAGCGTTCAATCAGGTCAAATTCACCCATGGCCAGAGCTTAACCGCAAGAAAGGGATGCAGACTTGTGCATCAATGAAGCGTTCGCCCAGTCAGTGCGGAGGCCGAAGATTTGAGCACAAAGGTCGCGATAGGGGCATCAAAGCGATAGCCATCTTCGGCAACAAAAAAATAGCTGCCGTGCATGGTGCCGCTTGCAGCCTGTAAGCGGCAGCCGCTGGTGTATTGAAAAGCTTCGCCAGGCCCCAGCAAGGGCTGTTCACCGACAACACCCAATCCTTTGACCTCTTCGGTGTGGCCACTTTCGTCTTGGATGATCCAATGCCTTGAAATCAACTGCACCGCGACCTTGCCGGTGTTGGTCACAGTGACGGTGTAAGCAAAAGCGAAGACTTTGTGAAGGGGGTTACTCTGGTCGGCCACGTAATGGGG
>CAYRBW010000310.1:0-2505 GCA_964422575.1 uncultured Limnohabitans sp. | reverse complement strand
CCCCAAAGACCTGCACAATCCGAAAGAAACTTCATTCGCTCACGCCCATGCAACCCGGCCCCATCCTCTTTTGCGGCGACCCCCACGGCCAATGGCAGCACATCATCGATGCCGCGCTGCAAACCCAAGCCCGCGCCGTCATCTTGCTGGGCGACTTGGAGCCCGCGCGCCCGCTGCACATCGAGTTGGAAGCCATTCGGGAGCGCATCTGGTACATCCACGGCAACCACGACACCGACCACGCAGACAACTTTGCCAACGTCTGGCACAGCGAACTGGCCGAACGCAACCTGCATGGCCGCGTCGTCACCCTGCCCTGCGGCACGCGCATTGCCGGGCTGGGCGGCGTGTTTCGCGGCGCGGTGTGGTACCCCAAAGACCGGCAAGCGCCCAAGTTTCGCAACCGCGAAGAACATGCCAGCAAAACCCCGCGCCAAAACCGCTGGCAAGGCCGCGTGCACCTCAAGCACTGGTCCAGCATCTACCCCGATGAGTTTGAGCAACTGGCCGCGCAACAGGCCGACATCCTGATCACGCACGAAGCCCCCGGCTACCACGAACACGGATTCCATGATGAGTCACCTCAAAAAATGCCAATATATTAGGCATTCGTGGTAAATTATTTCTATAGAAATTCAAAAACTTGCCATGTTGCCCAATACAGTCACTGCCCCCGACAAATTCATGGTGTTGAGCAAAGCCACCATGCGCGCTGCCCAAGAGTTGCATCTGTCCAGTGCGGCTTTGGCCCGCGTGATCGGGTTCAGTGAGCCGACCATCAGCCGCATTGCCAACGGCAGCCGGGGCATCGATCCAACGTCTAAAGAGGGACAACTGGCGCTGCTGTTGGTGCGTTTGTTCCGCTCGCTGGACCCTCTTGTGGGTGGCGATGCACAAAAGCGGCAGGATTGGCTGCGAAGCCACAACAAAGCGTTGAATGGCATTCCGGCCACGCTGATTGAAAGCCCTCAGGGCCTTGTGACTGCACTGTCTTATCTGGATGGCATGCGAGGTGCTGCTTGACGTCATCGGCTGCATGGAACCCAGATTGGGTTCATGAATTCACCGCTGACTTGCACATGCCTGCGTTCCGAATGATCGAGACGCAGTACGTCGCAGCCACCATGCGCTTGGTGGACTCTGCCGATGAGCAACTGCTGCTGGAAGACATGCTAGAGACCAGCAAGCCGCCTCTACCGCCTCAAGCAATCGGTTCGCACTACCTTTTGGCTGCGCCTTTTCGGTATGTGCCCCAAACAGGCTCCCGCTTTCGCGCTGTCAATTCGCCAGGCATTTGGTACGGAGCTGATGACGCTTATTGCGCCTGCGCAGAAATCGCTTATTGGCGGCACCGCTTTTTGCTCGACAGCGCAGGACTCATGAGACAAACGCTGGTCACAGACCTCTCGATGTACGAGGCCTCTGTGCAAGGGCATGCTTTGGATTTGCTGTCACACCCATGGGTTTTGGCGCAAGCACTCTGGATGCATCCCAGTGACTACGCCCAAACCCAAAAACTGGCCACGCTGGTTCGGGATTTGCAGACGGAGGTCACTTGGATTCGCTATGCATCTGTGCGCGCCAACGACCATGTGTGCGCGGCCGTTTTTGATCCACACAGTTTGACCATGGTGACGCCCGAGGGCCGTTATGAACAATGGCACTGCCACACCACGGCAGACAGAGTGACGCTGTCGAATGGCCGTGTGCGGTTTGATTTCTAGAGCGCAGAGCTCAACTCAAATATCGATGTTCCCCGCCCGCAGTGCGTTGCTCTCAATGAAGTGGCGGCGTGGCTCGACTTCGTCGCCCATGAGCATGGTGAACACACGGTCGGCTTCGATGGCGTCGTCGATTTGCACGCGCAGCAGGCGGCGCACGGTGGGGTCCATGGTGGTTTCCCACAGTTGGGCGGGGTTCATCTCGCCCAGACCCTTGTAGCGCTGGCGGCTGGTGGTGCGTTCGGCTTCGCTGATGAGCCAATGCATGGCTTGGCGGAAGTCGCCCACTTTTTCTTCTTTCTGGCGCTCGCCTTCGCCGCGCAGGGCTTTGGCACCTTCGCTGAGCAGGCCGCGGAAGGTGTCGGCGGCTTCGGCCAGTGCGCCGTAGTCGGCACCGTGCACAAAGTCTTGCGTGATGATGCTGCTCTTGATGTTGCCGTGGTGGCGGCGGCTGATGCGCAAGATCGGTTTGTCGGTGCGCACGTCAAATTCGGCGCTCACTTCAGCAGGGATACCGGTGGTGTTGAGTTCGCGCAGCTTGGCTTGCAGCGCGGGGGCGCAGACGGCGGCTTGCTCCAGCGTGTCCAGGTTCAGTGACACGCCGTCGGCTATTGACCTAAGGGCTTCGGCGTCCATGAAGTTGGACAGGCGTGCGATGACGGTTTCGGCGATCTGGTGTTTGCGGGCCAGGGCTTCGAGGGTTTCGCCCGTGAGCACTTGCGGGGCAGCGCCACCGGTGCTGATGCTGGCGTCTTTGAGCGCGATGCGCAGCAAGAAGCCATCG
>CAYRBW010000309.1:0-2507 GCA_964422575.1 uncultured Limnohabitans sp. | reverse complement strand
ATCTGGCCTTTGTCCAGCTTGACCATGGCACCTGAGAATTCAGGCACATAGCTGCCTGCAGCAGCCCAGTCCAAGTCGCCACCGTTCGCACCAGAGCCTGGGTCTTTGGATGCCTTTTTGGCCAAGTCTTCAAACTTGGCACCTTTTTTGATGTCGGCGATCAGGGCTTTGGCTTCGTCTTCTTTTTCGACCAGGATGTGGCGAGCGCGGTATTCCTTGCCACCGTTGGCCGCTGCAAATTTGTCGTATTCGGCCTTGATATCAGCGTCGGTGACGGGGTTCTTCTTCAGAAAATCGACACGTAACTGATTGATCAAGATGCTCTGGCGGGCCAATTCAATTTGGTTTTTGTACTCATCAGAAGCATCCAGGCCGCGCTTTTTGGCTTCTTGCATGAAGACTTCGCGGGCGATCAACTCTTCCTTGATCTGGGCCAAAACCTCAGGCGTCACCGGGCGGCCGGAGGCTTCGAGTTGTTGCTTGAGCGCATTAACACGCGAAGAAGGCACGGGCTTGCCGTTGACGACAGCCAAGTTTTGCGCAAAGGCGGGAACCGCCAGCAAGGCCACCAAGGTGGCGCTGAGCATTTGCTTTTTCATTCTGTTTTCCTCAATGACGTTGTGTCAGGGTTGAATCAAGGGTTCAAAAAAAAAGGCTGCCACCGGTGGGTGACGGCCCGGGTTCAGATCAGTTCGATGGCCAGGGCGTGCAGGCCTTGGTCAATGAAATCTTGCAGCGCATCATACACAAGGCGATGACGCTGAACGCGGGTCAGCGGTGTCAACAAAGGTGAAGCAATGCACACACGCATGTGGCTGCCTTGGCCACTGGTGCTGGCACCGGCATGGCCCGCGTGCTGTGCGCTTTCGTCGATAACCCGCAGCTTGGTCGGTTGGAGTCGCTCGGTCAGGCGTGCGTGGATCTGCTCACTCAGAGGAATGGCGGGCTGGCTCATTCTTTGTCGGTGCCTTCTTTGGGTAAATAACGCGAGATGTACAGGCCCTGACCCAAAATGAAAACGACCGGGAACACATAGCCCCAGAGTTTGAAATTGACCCAATCTTCTGTGCTGAAATACGCCGCGACATAGCCGTTGATTGAGGCCATGAAAACGCAATACAGCATCCATGACAGGTTCAAGCGGCTCCAGACCGCATGTGGCAGTTGCAATTGAGTACCCAGCAACATATGCAAGAAATTCTTCTTTAAAAACCAGTGCGCCACAGCCAGTGCAATGGCCAAGCCCGTGTAAAGCAAGGTGGGCTTCCATTTGATGAAGCGCTCGTCATGCAGGCCCAAGGTCAGGGCACCAAAGCCCAGCACGAGCACCAGCGTGATCTTGTGCATGGTCTGCAGCTTGCCGTCCATTTTGTAAATGATGGCCGTTTGCAGCACAGTTGCGCCCATCAAGACCGCTGTGGCAGTGTAGATGTCACCCATCTTGTATGCGCCAAAAAACAGCAAGATGGGGAAAAAGTCGAGGATGAATTTCATGTCTTGGGTGGGTGGGCTGCGTTAACAGGGCGCAACCGGGTGGCATCAGGAAGGCTCAAAGTTTAACGAAGCGGAGTTCATGCAGTAGCGCAAGCCCGTGGGGGCCGGGCCGTCTTCGAACACGTGGCCCAAGTGCGCGCCGCATTGGGCGCACACGGTTTCCACCCGGCGCATGCCGTGGCTGGTGTCCACGCGTTCTTCAATGGCGCTGGCTGCTGAGGCCTGTGAAAAACTCGGCCAGCCGCAGCCCGCGTCAAACTTGGTGTCGGATTGGAAGAGCTCGGCATCGCAGCAGATGCACCGGTAAATGCCAGAGGCCCAATGGCCTTCGTATTTGCCAGTAAAAGGGCGCTCGGTGGCGGCTTGACGCGTCACGGCATATGCGACCGGCTCGGCGCCTTTGGCGGCCAGAAGTTCGCGCCACTCAGCGTCTGTTTTTGGGATTTTGGTCATGATGAACAGCTGATTTCCAGTTGGTCCGCCCAGTCGGGCGGCAGGTCGGCATAGGCCTCAAAGCCGGGATGCTCGTCAAAGGGAGACTGTAGCAATTTGTACAGCGTGTCGATTTCTGAAAATTCACCCACTTTGGCTTGACGGATAGCCACTTCGGCCAAGTGATTGCGCAGCACAAACTTGGGGTTGCTGCGAAGCATTCGTGGCCCCATGCTGGCCAAGTTGGTCTGTCCGGCACGAGCCGTGTAGCGCTCCAACCAAGCCAGCAGGCGAGGGCGGTCCAGCACCAGATCGGTCACGGGGCTCCAGCCTGTTTCGGTCACAACGTTGGCTTGTGATTGCCGCACCACCGCTTGACTCAGTTGCCGCCAGAACACCGTGAAGTCGACTTTTTCGGCCGCCATGAGTTGCATCACGTTTTCGACCAAAGTCCAATCGGCTTCACGCTCGGACTCAGGGGCCAAGTCGCCGACCAGGCCCAGTTTGGCCCGCATGGCATCGCCCAAGTAACGGGGGAACAGGGTTTTGTAGCCCTCCAGCACTTGCAAAGTCATCTCCTG
>CAYRBW010000308.1:0-2510 GCA_964422575.1 uncultured Limnohabitans sp. | reverse complement strand
GCAAGATGCAGGCCGATTGCATGGAGCCGCACATGCTGATGATGACGGCCACGCCCATCCCGCGCACCCTGGCCATGAGCTATTACGCCGATCTGGATGTCTCGGTGATCGATGAATTGCCGCCGGGGCGTACGCCCATCGTCACGCGGATCGTGTCGGACCATCGCCGCCACGAAGTGGTCGAGCGCATTGGCGCCCAGTTGCAGCAGGGGCGGCAGGGGCGGCAGGTGTACTGGGTCTGTCCGCTGATTGAAGAAAGCGAAGCGCTGGACCTGACCAACGCCACGCAAACCCACGCAGACCTCAGCGAAGCGCTGCCGGGCGTGATGGTCGGGCTCCTGCACTCGCGCATGCCGGTGGCCGAGAAAAAGGCGGTGATGGAACTCTTCACCGCAGGCGTGATGGGCGTGCTGGTCAGCACCACGGTGATCGAGGTGGGCGTGGACGTGCGGCGGCTTCGGCTTGTGTGTTGCTGTATGGCACGCCCGAAGGCGGCCGTCTGAGCGAAACCGCCCGCGAGCGTCTGCGTGCCATGGCCGAGACGAACGACGGTTTCGAGATTGCAAGGCGCGATCTGGAGATTCGCGGGCCAGGCGAGTTTCTGGGGGCCCGCCAGTCGGGTGCGCCTTTGCTGCGTTTTGCCGACCTGGAGACCGACACGCCGCTGCTGGAGTGGGCGCGTGCGCTGGCACCGCAAATGCTGGATCAGCATCGCCATCTGGCCGAACGGCACATTGGCCGATGGCTGGGCGGGAAATCCGAATACCTCAAAGCTTGATGTTCAAATAGCACCATGACCCTGACCGAACTGAAATACATCGTGGCTGTGGCCCGTGAAAAGCACTTTGGCAAGGCTGCCGAGGCTTGCTTTGTGTCTCAGCCCACCTTGTCGCTGGCCATCAAGAAGCTCGAAGAAGAGTTGGAGGTCAAACTGTTTGAGCGCAGTGCCAGTGAGGTGTCGGTCACATCCTTGGGCGAGGAGATCGTGCGCCAAGCACAAAGCGTGCTGGAGCAGGCGGCCGAAATCAAGGAAATCGCCAAGCGCGGCAAAGACCCGCTGGCGGGCACCATGCGATTGGGGGTGATTTACACGATTGGGCCTTACCTCTTGCCCGATTTGGTGCGTCAGATCATCACGGGCATGCCGCAAATGCCTTTGATGCTGCAAGAAAACTTCACCGTGCGATTGCTGGAAATGTTGCGCACGGGCGAGCTCGATTGCGCCATCTTGGCAGAGCCGTTTCCCGAGTCGGGATTGGCCGTTGCACCCTTGTACGACGAGACGTTCATGGCCGCTTTGCCACTGAACCACCCCTTGGCCAAAGAGGCGTTTTTGACCCCGGAACAGCTCAAAAACGAAACCATGTTGCTGTTGGGGGCCGGGCATTGTTTTCGTGACAATGTGTTGGAGGTGTGCCCGGAATTTGCCCGATATGCGAGCCAGACCGATGGCATCCGCAAGACTTTCGAGGGCTCATCGCTTGAAACCATCAAGCACATGGTGGCTGCAGGCATGGGGGTGACTTTGGTGCCGCGCCTGTCGGTGCCTGAACTCAAGCCGGTGCACAAGCGTTCGGGTGGACACCACGATTCGCCCGTGCGCTATTTGCCCATCGTGGACCCGGCAGGGGGCAAGCCGCCCACCCGACGTGTGGTGCTGGCCTGGCGTCGCAGTTACACCCGCTATGAGGCGATCGCCGCCATGCGCAATGCCATTTATGCCTGTCCTTTGCCAGGCGTGACGCGTTTGTCCTGAGTGCTCTGTGAGGACGCGGGTGCTTGCTCGCGAACATGGGCATGAGCCACGGCATGCATTCAGCCGCTGGGGCAGTCTCCCGCAAAATAGCCGCGCACAGATAATGCCCCCATGACCGACAAACTCAAGCTCTACCTTGACCTGATCCGATGGAACCGTCCTGCAGGTTGGTTGCTTTTGCTGTGGCCGTCACTGGCGGCTTTGTGGGTGGCTGCAGGCGGGTTTCCTGGCTGGCATTTGATCGTGGTGTTCACCTTGGGCACTGTCCTCATGCGCAGCGCAGGCTGCTGCATCAACGATGTGGCCGACCGTGACTTTGACAAGCACGTCAAGCGCACGGCCAACCGCCCGGTGACGAGCGGGCGCATCGGCACCCAAGAGGCCTTGATCGTTGGGGCGGTGCTGGCGCTGTGTGCGTTTGGACTGGTGTTGACGACCCATGTGGCCGCCATCCAGTGGTCGTTTGCAGCCTTGGCGGTCACACTGATTTACCCCTATGCCAAGCGCTTTGTGTCCATGCCGCAAGCGGTGTTGGGTGTGGCGTTCAGTTTTGGCATTCCGATGGCGTTTGCCGCAGTGCAAGGCACAGTGCCTTGGCTGGCTTGGGCGTTGCTCTTGGGCAATTTGTTTTGGGTGCTGGCCTACGATACCGAATACGCCATGGTCGACCGCGACGACGACCTCAAGATCGGCATCCGCACTGCCGCCATCACATTCGGCCGCTTCGACGTCGTCGCCGTGATGAGCTGCTACG
>CAYRBW010000307.1:0-2543 GCA_964422575.1 uncultured Limnohabitans sp. | reverse complement strand
GGACAGCGATGGCTCCAATGGCCAAGTGGTGCAAGCCGATGCCAGCAAGCTGGCCCTAACCATCACGGCGGTGTCAGTGCCGCAGCATGGGCAGGTGAGTTATGAGAGCAGTGCCCCCACTGATACCCCTAACGCATCCGCAATTTTTTCGACGTTATCAATAGAGATGTTGCGCACTTGCCGCTCTACATG
Organism: uncultured Limnohabitans sp.; assembly: GCA_964422575.1. GTDB lineage: Bacteria > Pseudomonadota > Gammaproteobacteria > Burkholderiales > Burkholderiaceae_C > Limnohabitans_A. Next base: position 2,351 of record CAYRBW010000307.1, on the reverse strand, counting down.
GGCAATGAAAGTGCGGTGTAAATCTGCTTCAAAAGCCAAATCTTCTTGCGACCATCCCAAGTCACCGCGCAAGCGCACCATGTTGAGTGCCAACAGTTCACGCGCACAAACGCGGCGTTTGGGCTTGGAGGTTGACTTGGATACTTGGCGAGACATGAGCCAAGAGTTTCAAAGTCACCCGTGTTTGTGTCAGCCTTGTTTAAGTCACAAAATTTAATGTTTGATCCATACGTAGCAAAAAAACTCCGGATAATCAAAGCATGAGCACCAATTTCAAAGCCTTCTACAAAAGCCCATGGGGTGTGGCCTTTATGGCCTACTTTGTGGCCATGGGTCTGGTGGGGGCATTGACCCCGCCAGACATCTTGACGGCTTACAGCTGGACTAGACCGTTCACCGATTTCATGGCCAGCATCGTGCCGCAGATCGACAAGGTGACGGCGTTGGGGATTGATGCGGACATCAATCGGTTTTACTTCTCGGTGATGTGGGCGGGGAGTCCGGTGTTGGTACTGATGTATGGATTAATCGTATTGATTGACCGTAATGGACGCGCCGCACTGTTCGTCTACTACCGAATGCCTGTATGGAAAACCATAAAATTCATATGTTTTTTTACATTAGCTGCTTTTTTTGTTTATCACGTCGAATGGCTTATTTATGCCAAGTCACGGCTGGTACTTAGTAGCTTTGGTACAAGTTTAGGACGATTTTCAGCCCCGCAGGTTTTTGTTATTGGAACAGTGATCCTTGGTTTACCTCCTCTCACGTGGTTATTCGTTTCAGTAACAGACTTTGTAAACCGTAATACTCGCAAGCAGAGCAAACAGGCGAACAAACATGGTGAATAACAACAAAACGATCAACACGGCCAATGTCTTCAATCTCAGCAATGGCCAACTGACGGCATTGCCCACGGCATCTGGCAATGTGGCAGTCAATACATTGATTGCCAACACCACCCCGCCCAGATCACCCCGAGTAGACAGCATTGACCTCTTGGGCGATGTACTTGGTGCTGTAGGTGCCGGTGCAGAAATAGGCACTTCCGGCACAGGCAGCCCCAACGTGACCGATCTGTCAAAAACTCTGGGAGTGGTCGGCAAGATCAACGATGCTTTTGCAGTGGGTCAGCATGTGGTTCAGGGTAATGGGGCAGAGACAGTTAGCGAGGTTGCTGGCGTTGTTGGTGGCGCAGGTGGGGCTGCGGCAGGTTTTCAAGCTGGACTTTCAGGGATAGGAATTCCGTATATCGGCCCAGTACTTCCAGTCGTAGGCGCAGCCGCCGGAGCCTACGGCGGCTCCTCTGCCCTCAAATCCGCAGGCGAATTCTTAACAGGCGGCAACACCCCCGACAAGCTCGGCCCACCTAGCACGTTACCCAACAGCACGCCGCTGCAACCCACGGCTGTAGACAGTTCTGGCAACGCTTATGCCTTGGTCAACGTCGATGGCAAGTTCACTTGGTTTGCCATGCTGGACAACACCAGCTTGCCCAACCGCTTTGTCGAAGTCGTCAGCGGCCCCAAGGTGGCAGAGCTGACCAACGGCTACCTTAAAGAAGCGGGCTTCACCGAACAACTGCAAGACCTCAAAACTCGCATCGACATTGCCCACCAAAACGGCACGCTCGACCCCTCGGCCCTGGGCAACACCTACAACTTCCCCGACACCGCAGGCGCAGGCCGTGGGGTGGTCAACCCCGACGCGGGCACACCCAACACCCCAGACAAACCCACCGTCTTCAACTCCGCCACAGCCCTGCCCAACTACAGCGGTGACAACGCCATCACCATCCAGCCCGGCGACACGGTCAGCAGCATCGCCAAGCGCTACGACATGACGGAGCAGGCGTTCTCCTCCTACCTCAAAGACCAATATGGCCCCAATGCCGACTTGAACAGCATCGTGGCAGGCAGCAAACTGCCCTTGCCGCCAGAGGTGTACGAGCGCACGCTGGGCGGCGTTAACGGGCTGGACTTGCCTGCAGATAATCCTCCACCCGCACCCGCACCCACCCTCACGCCCGAGGCCCAAGAATTCAACAACGCCTTGGTCGATGCCTTCAACAGCGCCGATCAAGCTGCCACTGACATCAAAGCCCAATATCCAGACACGGTGCAAGTGGCCGATGCTGGCGGTAGTGGTCACCGCGCTGTCGTTTCTGATGCGGGTGGTGATTTGCTTCCTGCCAACACCAATACCGCAGCGAACACCTTCACCAACTTCCTGGACACCCAAGGCAACGCACTCAGCAGCGCCCAACAAACTGCCTTGGCCACTCAGCTCGACGCCTTGGGCCTGGGCGGTGAAGCTGACTTGTCGTTTTACAGCCTGCCCGGTGGCGGTGC
>CAYRBW010000306.1:0-2550 GCA_964422575.1 uncultured Limnohabitans sp. | reverse complement strand
ATCAGGCAGCCGATGATGAACAGTTCACCGTTGCGAATGACCACATAACCGTCGGTGAGCTGCACCTGGCCCTCGCGGATGGCCTTGACCTCCCAGCCTTCCAGCACCATGCCAGCTTCGTAGCGCTCTTCGAAAAAATAGTCGAAAGCGGCCTTTTTGTTCTCGGCGATCTTGGCAAAAACGGGTACTGTGGATTTCTTGGGAGTGGCCATATTGAGCAAATGAGGACGGGCTGGCCGTTCACAAGGGCGTGCAAGTGGCTGCAAGCCCAGAGAAGAAATGAAAAACTACAATCGCAGCATTGTATGAAGAATATCCACAAGTCCGTTCTCATCTGGTATTCACCAGAGGAAATGTTTCGCCTCGTCACCGACGTGGCTCGCTACCCCGAGTTTTTGCCTTGGTGTGACCAAGCCCGCGTGCTCGAAACCGATGCGCAAGGCATGGTGGCCGAAGTCGGCATCAGCTTGGGCGGGATTCAGCAAACCTTCACGACCCGCAACACGCATGAAGAAGGGCGCTCAGTGGGCATGAGTCTGGTCAAAGGGCCGTTTTCTAACCTGAGCGGCATGTGGCGGTTTTCGCCTGTGGGGGATGGTTCACAGCGTGCTTGCAAGGTCGAGCTGGATCTACAGTACGGCTTTTCCAGCAAAACCCTGGCGGCGTTGGTGGGGCCGGTGTTCGACAAGATCGCGGCCAGTCTGGTCGATGCCTTTGTCAAACGTGCTGAAACGGTTTATGCCTGAGTACACGATGGAGGTCACGCTGTGCTGGAGCCTGGGGCCTCGGCATGTGCAAGCGCAAAGCTTGCAAGTGCCTGAGGGCAGCACGGTTCAAACGGTGCTGAACCAAGGCCTCGCCCAGTGGCTGCAAAGTCAGGGAGCCAAGGCCGATGCGTCCTTGTCATCACTCAAATTCCAGCAGCCTGGCATTTGGGGCCACAAGGTGGCGTGGACGCATGGCGTGCAAGCGGGTGACCGCATCGAGCTGTACCGTGACCTCAAAGTTGACCCCAAAGTGGCACGGCGTCAGCGCTTCAAGCGTCAGGGCAAAGGGCGCACTGGCCTGTTTGCCAACCGCAAAAGTGGCTCGGCCGCGGGTTATTGAAAGCTGCCATGCAAGCCTTGTTGAACGCCATTGCCCAGATGCCCCTGAGCAAAGACGCCCAGCGTTTTTTTCATGGGCGTGGGGGAATGTACCCCGGTTGTGAGCAATGGTCACTCGACTGGTTTGCCCCCGTTTGGGTGCTGACCAGCTTCAAGCCGGTGAGCAACGAAGAATTGGCCGCGTGCCACAGCGCCTTGGAATCACGTTGGCAAACGCTGGCCCCGGGCCAGCCGCTCAACTGGGTCTTCCAGAACCGGGTGACCGGCGAAGCTGAAACCCGCCTCATGGCAGGCACTGTGCCCGAGTCGCATGTGGTGACCGAGCAGGGCACGCGTTACGCTGTGCATGTGATGCGCGGACAAAACCACGGGCTGTTTCTGGACATGGCCAACGGGCGTGAGTGGCTCAAAAACCACTCCAAACACGAAAACGTGCTCAACCTCTTTGCCTACACCTGTGCGTTTTCAGTGGTGGCTCTGCAAGGCGGGGCCGCGCAAGTGGTGAACCTCGACATGAGCCAGAGCGCTTTGTCCATCGGCCAACAAAATCACCGGCTCAACGACTTGCCGCCCAAAGCCCGTTTTCTGGGTCACGACATCTTCAAGACCTGGGGCAAGATCAACAAAATGGGGCCCTACGGCGTGATCGTGATCGACCCGCCCAGCTACCAAAAGGGCAGCTTCATTGCCACCAAGGACTACATCAAGCTGATCCGCCGATTGCCGGATTTGCTGGAACCGCAAGGCCATGTGCTGCTGTGCCTGAACGCCCCCGAACTGGACACGCAGTTTTTACACGTGCAGGTGGCCGAAGCGGCACCGAGCCTGCGATTTGTCGAGCGGCTGGCCAATCCGACGGCATTTGTCGATGTCGACCCGGAAAAGTCCCTCAAAGTGCTGCATTACCAAAACGCTTGAGCGGCGGGCTACGGACAACCCCAATGCGTCGGCAAATCTCAGTCTGAGTCCATCAAATTGGGCTGCAAGGCAGGGAAATCCCTTGATTCACGCGGGTACAATCCATTTTTTGGAGCCTTAGCTTATGCGCCTACTCGGTAAAGCCCTGACTTTTGACGACGTTCTCCTCGTCCCCGCTTATTCCCAAGTCCTGCCCAAGGACACATCGCTTGCGACGCAATTCACCCGCAACATCCGCTTGAACCTGCCCTTGGTGTCTGCTGCTATGGACACCGTGACCGAAGCGCGTTTGGCCATTGCCATCGCGCAAGAAGGCGGCATCGGCATCGTGCACAAAAACCTCACGGCGCAAGAGCAAGCCGCCCAAGTGGCCAAGGTCAAGCGTTACGAATCCGGCGTGCTGCGTGATCCGGTCGTGATCACCCCCGACACCACGGTGCGCCAAGTCATGGCCCTATCCGACGAGCTGGGCGTGTCGGGCTTTCCGGTGTGTGATGGCCGCCAAGTGGTCGGCATCGTCACCGGC
>CAYRBW010000305.1:1059-2571 GCA_964422575.1 uncultured Limnohabitans sp. | reverse complement strand
GGACTGCCCCATTTGCGACCAAGGCGGCGAGTGCCAGTTGCAAGACTTGGCCGTGGGTTACGGTGGCACCACATCGCGCTACGAAGAAGAAAAGCGCGTGGTCTTTCACAAGGAAGTCGGCCCCCTGATTTCCATGGAAGAGATGAGCCGCTGCATCCACTGCACACGCTGCGTGCGCTTTGGTCAGGAAGTGGCTGGCGCCATGGAGTTGGGCATGTCCCATCGCGGCGAACATGCCGAGATCGAAACCTTCTTGGGTCAAACCATTGATTCCGAGTTGTCCGGCAACATGATCGACATTTGCCCCGTGGGTGCCTTGACCAGCAAGCCTTTCCGCTACCACGCCCGCACATGGGAGTTGTCGCGCCGCAAGTCTGTGGCTGCGCACGATTCGTCGGGTGCCAATCTGATTGTTCAAGTCAAGAACAACCAAGTCCAGCGCGTCGTGCCCCTCGAAAACGAAGAAGTTAACGAGTGCTGGATCGCCGACCGCGACCGTTTCTCGTATGAAGCCCTCAATGGCGCTGACCGCCTGACCCAGCCCATGCTTAAGCAGGGCGGCGAATGGAAAGAAGTCGATTGGCAGACCGCCCTCGAATATGTGGCCAATGGCCTGCGCAACATTCAGCGTGACCACGGTGCCAACAGCATTGGCGCTTTGGTCAGCCCTCATAGTACCGTGGAAGAGTTGTATCTGGCAGGTGCTTTGATGCGTGGTATGGGTTCTGACAACATCGACCACCGCCTGCGTCATGCCGAGTTCGGCGCTGTCGAAGGCGTGCGCACTTTGGGCACTTCGGTCGCATCGCTGAGCACATTGCAGCGCGTGCTGGTGGTGGGCTCCAACTTGCGCAAGGACCACCCGCTGTTTGCGTTGCGCGTGCGCCATGCTGTGCGTCATGGTGCTACCGTCAGTGCCATCACCGACAAAGCCAGTTTCAACCATACCGATGCCTGGGCCATGCCCGTGGCGCAAACGGTGGTGACCGATGCAGCGGGCTGGGCACAAGCGCTGGCCGATGTGGCTGCCGCCATTGCCGCAGAGAAGGGCGTTGCCGCCCCTTGCGCGGGCGCAGCTTCTGCACAGGCGCAAGCCATCGCTAAGTCATTGCTGGGCGGCGAACGCAAAGCCGTGTTGCTGGGCAATGCCGCAGCGCACCATGCCAATGCTTCAACTTTGCTGGTCTTGGCCAATTGGATTGCTGCACAAATCGGCGCCACTGTGGGTTACCTGACTGAAGCCTGCAACACCGTGGGTGCGCAGTGGGTCGGTGCACAGCCTCAGACCGGTGGCAAGCACGCAGCTCAAATGTTGGCGGGTGGTCTGAAAGCCGCTGTGCTGCTGAACACCGAGCCTGAGTTTGACAGCGCAGCAGGTTCTGTTGCGGCTCAAGCACTGGGTCAAGCCGAGATGGTCGTGACGCTCAGCCCGTTCAAAGCCAACATGGCTTTCAGCGATGTGTTGTTGCCGATTGCGGCGCCAGCCGCGCCACCCACGGCGGCGCCGGTGAG
>CAYRBW010000305.1:0-1049 GCA_964422575.1 uncultured Limnohabitans sp. | reverse complement strand
CCGAAACATCGGGCAGCTTCGTCAACGCGGAAGGTCGACTGCAAAGCTTCCATGCCGTGGTCAAACCTCTGGCTGAAACCCGGCCTGCATGGAAAGTGTTGCGCGTGCTGGCCAATTTGTTGGACATTCCAGGTGCAGCTTTTGAAACATCGCAAGAAGTGTTGGCCCGTGCAACGGCCCAGCCTCTGGCCGCATCGAATGCGGTACGCGCTGATATTCGTTTGGCCGCTTCAGAGCACGCGCCAGTGGTGGCGTCCATTTATCAGCTCGATGGCATCGTTCGCCGCGCACCGTCCTTGCAATTGACTGCAGACGCACGTCAGGAGGTGACAGCATGATTGACGCTCTGTACAACGGTGGATTGAACCTGATTGCCGCCACTTGGTGGGCCACGATGGTCTGGCCGGTGCTCTGGATCTTGCTCAAAATCGTAGCCATTCTTGCGCCGCTGATGGGTGCGGTGGCTTACCTGACGCTCTGGGAGCGCAAGCTGCTGGGCTTCATGCAAGTGCGCCACGGCCCCAACCGTGTGGGGCCATTGGGGTTGCTGCAGCCCATTGCGGATGCTGTCAAGCTGTTGACCAAAGAAATCATTCAACCGTCCGCAGCCTCCAAAGGCTTGTTTGTGTTGGGGCCCATCATGGCTATCATGCCCGCGCTGGCTGCCTGGGTGGTGATACCTTTTGGTCCTGAAACCGCACTCACGAACGTCAATGCCGGTCTGCTGCTGGTGATGGCTATCACCTCCATCGAGGTGTACGGCGTCATCATTGCGGGCTGGGCATCCAATTCGAAGTACGCCTTCCTCGGTGCCATGCGTGCTTCGGCACAGATGGTGAGCTATGAAATTGCGATGGGATTCTGTTTCCTGGTCATCATCATGGTGTCGGGCAGTATGAATCTCACCGAAATTGTCATGGGCCAGAACAAGGGAACATTTGCCAGCATGGGCGTTTCTTTCCTGTCCTGGAACTGGCTTCCGCTGCTGCCCATCTTTATCGTCTACCTGATCTCCTGCGTGGCCGAGACCAACCGCCATCCCTTCGACG
>CAYRBW010000304.1:0-2583 GCA_964422575.1 uncultured Limnohabitans sp. | reverse complement strand
GCGCACAGCCCGACAAGCCCATGAAATTTCGCTGTCCCATCGTCATCATTGACGAAGATTACCGCTCTGAAAATACATCAGGCTTGGGCATTCGGGCTTTGGCCGATGCGATCATCAGCGAAGGCTTTGAAGTTCTGGGGGTGACCAGTTACGGTGATTTGTCTCAGTTTGCCCAGCAGCAAAGCCGGGCCAGTGCCTTCATCTTGTCGATCGACGACGAAGAATTTTCGCCAGGCCCTGATCTTGACCCGGCGGTCATCAACTTGCGAGCTTTCATTGACGAAGTACGCCGCAAGAACGCCGATGTGCCGATTTACATCTATGGCGAAACCAAAACATCACGCCATTTGCCCAACGACATTCTGCGCGAGCTGCATGGCTTCATCCACATGTTTGAAGACACACCCGAGTTTGTGGCGCGTCACATCATCCGTGAAGCCAAAAGCTACCTCGAAGGCGTGCAACCGCCGTTCTTCAAGGCCTTGCTCGACTATGCCGAAGACGGCTCTTATTCATGGCACTGTCCAGGACACTCGGGTGGGGTGGCTTTCTTGAAGAGCCCGGTGGGCCAGATGTACCACCAGTTTTATGGCGAGAACATGCTGCGCGCCGATGTGTGTAATGCGGTTGAAGAGTTGGGCCAGTTGCTGGACCACAACGGTGCCATTGGCGAGAGCGAGCGCAATGCCGCCCGCATCTTCAATGCCGATCATTGCTTCTTTGTGACCAACGGCACCAGCACCTCCAACAAAATTGTCTGGCACCACACGGTGGCTCCGGGCGATGTGGTGGTGGTGGACCGCAATTGCCACAAGTCGATCTTGCACGCGATCATCATGACCGGCGCGATTCCGGTCTTCATGAAGCCCACGCGCAACCATTTCGGCATCATTGGCCCCATCCCGAAAAGCGAATTTGAGCCTGCAGCCATCATGGCCAAAATCAAGGCCAACCCCTTGCTTAAGGGTGTGGACCCGAAAAAGGTCAAGCCCCGCGTGATGACGCTGACGCAGTCCACCTACGACGGCGTGTTGTACAACACCGAAACCATCAAGAGCATGCTCGATGGTTATGTGGAGAACCTGCACTTTGACGAGGCCTGGTTGCCGCACGCGGCCTTCCACCCGTTTTATGGCCCGTACCACGCCATGGGCAAAAAACGCGCACGCCCTAAAGAGTCGATGGTGTACGCCACGCAGTCCATCCACAAACTGTTGGCCGGTATCAGCCAGGCCAGCCATGTGCTGGTACAGGATGCGCAAAACACCAAGCTCGACCGCCCGCTGTTCAACGAGGCGTACTTGATGCACACCTCCACTTCTCCACAGTACAGCATCATTGCCAGCTGCGACGTGGCCGCCGCCATGATGGAGCCGCCCGGTGGCACCGCTCTGGTGGAAGAGAGCATTGCCGAAGCGCTGGATTTCCGCCGTGCCATGCGAAAGGTCGATGACGATTACGGCAAAGACTGGTGGTTCAAGGTTTGGGGACCCGAGAAGTTTGCCGAAGAGGGCATTGGTCGTGCGGATGATTGGATTTTGCGCAACGACCCGCGCAAGAAAGCCAGCAAGTGGCACGGCTTTGGCCAGCAGTTGGCCGACGGCTTCAACATGCTGGACCCGATCAAATCGACCATCGTCACGCCTGGCTTGAACCTGGATGGCAAGTTCGACAAGACCGGCATTCCGGCATCTATCGTCAGCAAGTTCTTGACCGAGCACGGCGTGGTGGTTGAGAAGACGGGCCTATACAGCTTCTTTATCATGTTCACCATCGGCATCACCAAGGGCCGCTGGAACACGCTTCTGACGGCTTTGCAGCAGTTCAAGGACGAATACGCCAAGAACCAGCCGATGTGGAAAATCATGCCGGAGTTCTGCCAAAAGCACCCACGCTACGAGCGGATGGGCTTGCGCGATCTGTGCCAGCACGTGCACGAGATGTATGCCAAGTACGACATCGCCCGCTTGACCACGGAGATGTATTTGTCAGACTTGGCTCCGGCCATGCGGCCATCCGATGCCTATGCCCACATTGCCCAGCGCAAAACCGAGCGGGTTGAGATCGACCATCTGGAGGGCCGCATCACTGTGGGTTTGGTAACGCCTTACCCTCCGGGCATTCCCTTGTTGATTCCCGGCGAAGTCTTCAACAAGAAGATCGTTGATTACCTCAAGTTTGCCCGTGAGTTCAACGAGAAGTGTCCCGGTTTTGAGACCGATATCCATGGTTTGGTGGAGATCAAGGACGACGATGGCAAGAAGCGGTATTTTGCGGATTGCGTGAAGGCCTGATCCTGCTTTGGGTGTGTGACTCTAGGGTCTTTGGGCATAAGAGGGCCGTAGAGTTTGGGGGGGGGGGGGGGGGGGGGGGGGGGGGGGGGGGGGGCGCGGGGCCCCCCCCCCCCCCCCCCCCCCCCCCCCCCCAACCCCCAACCCCCAATCCCCATAATGACCATATATAATGTTTTTGAATCATGAGATATATATAAATATTAAAAAATATTATATAGGTTTTCATGACATGATATTAATTATTTATTTATCTTTATATAAAACTGGAAAAACTGACGTATAGATATAT
>CAYRBW010000303.1:0-2587 GCA_964422575.1 uncultured Limnohabitans sp. | reverse complement strand
GCCGCAATCAGAGCGCGTTTTTCACGCTCAGCCGTGATCTGTGACTGCATGGCGTGCAGGATTTCGCTGGGTGGTGTCAGGTCCTTGATCTCGTATCGTAGGACTTTGACTCCCCAGTTCAGTGCGGCCTCGTCGATGGCTGCCACCACCTGCGCGTTGATGATGTCGCGCTCTTCAAAAGTTTTGTCCAACTCCAACTTGCCGATGACGCTGCGCAAGCTGGTTTGCGCCAGCTGGGTCACTGCCACGATGTAGTTGGACGAGCCATAACTGGCCAGCTTGGGGTCGGTCACCTGAAAGTACAGGATGCCATCCACTTGAAGCTGCGTGTTGTCACGTGTGATGCAAATCTGGCTGGGCACATCGAGTGGAATTTCTTTGAGGCTGTGTTTCTGGATCACGTTGTCGACAAACGGCACCACGAAGTTCAGACCCGGCGTGAGGCTGGCGTGGTATTTGCCCAAACGCTCAACCACCCAAGCGTGCTGCTGCGGGACGACCTTGACGGTCTTGATGATGAACAAGACGGCAATGATAAGAAAAAGAACTGCGATCTCCATGTGATGACTCCTTTTTAAAAAAATGTTCAGACTTTTTCGAGCACCAGACGGCTGCCCTGAATGGTTTGGATGCGGTGTGGACCTGGCGCTGGTGTTTGAGCCGATGCGCAAACCGCTGTCCAGTTGGCCCCTCGATGTTTGACCTGCGCCGTGCCGTTGACATCCCATGCACTCACCTCGACGGTCTCACCGATGTCCAGGTGCAATTCGGGTGGCACTTTTGCCTCGTGGCGCAGGCTTTTTTGCCGCCATAAAACGGCGGCTGAACCGCCAATCAGCGCCGCAGTGACCAGTTGGAAAGTCAGGCCCATCCCCAGATGTGCAGCCAACGCAGCGGCGGCGGCACCCAAGGCCAGCATCAGCAAATAGAAGGTGCCGCTCATCAGTTCAGCGGCGATCAATCCACCGGTTATTAACCACCAAATTGTGGTGTCGCTCATGTCTTCTCCTTGTTTTTGGAACTGTCCATGCGGCATGTTACCTTTTTGACGAGGCGTTGACGCACGTGGGCGTCTTCGGGCAAGGATAATCAGACCCCATGCAATTTCCCGATTCCCAACGCTGGCGTTTGTCTGTTGCCCCCATGATGGACTGGACGGACCGACACTGCCGGTTTCTCCATCGCCTGCTGACCCGCCATACCTTGCTTTACACCGAGATGGTTACCACCGGGGCCTTGCGCCATGGCAGTGTGCAGCGGCATTTGCGTTTCAATGCCGAAGAGCACCCTGTGGCCCTGCAACTGGGCGGCAGCGATGCGGACGATCTGGCCCATGCAGCCAAGCTGGGGCAAGAGTGGGGCTATGACGAGATCAATCTGAACTGCGGTTGCCCCAGTGACCGGGTGCAGCGTGGCGCATTTGGCGCTTGCCTGATGAACGTGCCACGCACCGTGGCTGACGGTGTCAAGGCCATGTTGGATGTGGTCGATGTCCCCGTCACGGTGAAACACCGCATTGGCATCGACAAGATCGAAAGTTACGACTTTGTGCGCGACTTTGTCGGCACCGTGAGCGATGCCGGTTGCCGCGTCTTCATCGTGCACGCCCGCAACGCCTGGCTCGATGGCTTGAGTCCGAAAGAAAACCGCGAAATTCCGCCGCTGCGCTATGAACTGGCCTATCGGCTCAAACAAGATTTCCCTGGGCTCGTGATTGCGGTGAACGGAGGCATCAAAACCAACGAAGAAATTGCCAGCCATTTGCAGCATGCAGATGGCGTGATGATCGGGCGCGAGGCTTATTACAACCCTTGGCTGCTCGGCACCTGGGATACCGCGTTTTATGGCGATGCCCCCAGCGAGTTGTCCCGTGAATCGGTGGAAGAGGGCATGGTGGCCTACATGGAGCGTGCCTTTGCCGAAGACGGCTGCCCTTGGTATGCGATTGCGCGACACATGCTGGGCCTGTACCACGGCCAACGCGGGGGACGCCTGTGGCGTCAAGTCTGGAGTGACCACAAACTCAAGCCCTTGCCTCCGCGCGAGGTCTGGCAGCTGGCCCGTGCCGCGTTGGCGCGGGGGGCGGTGGTCACCGACTGATTTATTGGGCGGCCTGTAAGCCGTTCATGAAGTGCGCTGACATGCGCTTGGCCGCTAGCTCTGGCTGGCGCTGAGTCAGGGCCTGCACGATGGCTTGGTGCTCGGCCAGGGATTGTTCAATCCGGCCTTCCTTAAACAGTGAACTGTGGCGGTTGAGCTTCATCACCTTGCGCAGGTCGGCCACCATTTGGTCGCGCCAGCGGTTGTCGGCCAATTCCAGAAGCAGCATGTGAAAAGTTTCGTTGATCTCGAAGAAACGGTCGCGGTCACCAACGGCCTCTTCCAGGGCCTGATGCAAAGCTTGTATTTGCGCCATTTGTTCTGTACTTGCGCTTTGTGCCACCACGCGTGCTGCATCAGCCTCCAGCAAGGCCAGCAAATGGTACACATCGCGTAGGTCTTTTTCGCTGACTTCGGTCACATAAGCGCCCCGGCGGACTTTCATGGTCACCAGACCTTCGGCGGCCAGAACCTTCAATGCTTCACG
>CAYRBW010000302.1:0-2611 GCA_964422575.1 uncultured Limnohabitans sp. | reverse complement strand
AACACTCAGCGTTTATCTGCCGCGCCAATGCACCAAGCCAAGGCCAGCAGTGTCGTTCGCGGCAGATGAACCATGTTGAGCTGAACCGCCTCACGGGCGGTGGTGTGTGGGTTTTCGTTAGAGGGGATTGATGCTTTCATCCCTCGCCATTAATTTCATTATGCCAAGTCTTGCTTCCCACTTTTCTGAGCGCTGAATCCTTTGAGCCGCATTTCTTGGCCTGCGTGACTTGTGTCTAGGCCCTAGTGGGCTGCGGTGCTTGGCAGCTTTGCTGGTTGTGTCACACCCTGACTGCCAGCGTGCGCACTGAACACTGGCACTTTCAAGCCATTTGCTGCGGATGTGTGGATGACCGTTGTTGCTCATGGCCCCTGTGCCGCTGATGCACGGCTTCGTTGCTGCGGGCGCAGCTCTTTGCACGCCCATGGATCAGGCAGTCGCTTTTGCCCTTGCAAGGTTTTCACCACGCGCAGCCGTCCGTGCGCACACGCCGGGCATTGGCTGGTGTTGATCTGGGCCACACGGGCCATGAACGTTTGCGCGTTTTCTTGCGCCACAGGGTTGGGCGCTGGCATGCTCAGCGCCGCTTTGGCCTGCGCCAGTTTGTTGCCGTTAGGGTTGGCTAGCAGCCCATAGTGACGTATGCGTTTGAGCCCGCTGGGCAAGACGTGTTGCACAAAGCGACCAATAAACTCCGCCCCACCCATGCGCAGCGTGCGCTTCTTGCCCTGTTCACCTGTTTGCTCTTTGGCCCGGGCACTGAAGATGACCTGCTCTTTGGTGATGCCCCGAATGCGCTCGTTGCCAATGGCCGTTCGGTGGGTGTAACGGCTCAAGTATTCCAACACCTGCACCGCACCACCCAACGGGGTTTTGGCATAGACCACCCAGTTCTTCTTCCACAGTGCTTGGCGCAGCTGAGCACCCATGGGCCAACTGACTGGCTCTGCGGGTTGCATGGGTCGCCGCAGGTGTGTCATGAACTTGCCGCGCCAGACCTTCGATAACGCCCGCGTGGGGAACAGATAGTCAGGCTTTTTGACTGGGGGGTGCCATTGGGCTTGGCCCAGCACCCCGCAGGCCATGATGGCGTGCAGGTGGACGTGCAACCCCAAGTCTTGGCTCCAAGTGTGCAGCACCAGCGTAAAGGCCGCTTGCCCATCCGATACGCCCATCCAACGCGCATTGGCCGCGAACTCGCTCAGTGTTTGTTGCACGCTGGCAAACAGTGCGTCAACCACAGCGCGAGGTTGTTGTCGGTATAGCCCATTGAATTCGTGCGGCAAGGCAAACACCAAGTGGGTGTAGGGCACATCCAGCACTTGTGCAATACGCGCTTGCAACCATGCATCTTTGGCACGTGCACCACAGGTGGGGCAGTGGCGGTTGCGGCAAGAGTGGTACTGCCAGTGGCTGTGCCCACAATCACCGCAGGCCATGCACTGCCCACCCAGTGCCGCTGTGCGGCAGGCACAGATAGCCCGCCACGCTTTGGCCTGTGGTGTGCTCAAGGTATGGCTGCGCAAATAGTCCTGCCCGTGCAGGCGCAGCACGTCGGCCACAGTGGGCTTACCCATGGGACTTTGGGTGTCAGAACGGGGTCAGTGCGGCTAGCAAGTCCAGTGGATCAATGCCACCAATAGGTTTGAACTGTGGGCTGATAAGGTGCAGATAGCGTGTGGTGGTGCTGATGTGGCCATGGCCAAGCAAGCGACTGATGGTGTACAAGTCCACCCCGCCTTCGAGTAGGTGTGTGGCAAAGCAGTGGCGCAGGGTGTGTGTGCTGCCCATTTTCATGATGCCCGCCTTGTGTCGGGCTCGCTGGTAGATGCGCTGCATGTAGTCGCCGCTGAGCGGCTCGCCAGTGCGGGGGTGGGCAAATAGCCAACCCGGTGCTTTGCGGTGTGACCGATAGCTCACGCAGTGTGCACGCAGCAGGGCCAACAGACTGGGCGAGAGCAAGGTGTAGCGATCTGCTGCGCCTTTGCCCGCGCGTACGCGTAATGTCATGCGGTCGGGGCTTGAGTCGATGTCTGCCACTTGCAGATGGCATGCCTCGCTGATGCGTAGGCCGCTGGCATAGAGCACTTGTAGCAACATGCGATGTGCTGGATTCGTGCAGGCCTCAAACAAGTGTGCGATCTCTAGGCGCGACAGTAACTCAGGCTGTTTTTGCGGCACTTTGGCCATGGGCGGGCGCAGATGAGCAATTTCACTGGGTCGGCCCAGCACTTTCTCAAACAAAAAGCGGCAAGCACTGGCGGCGTGGTTGACGCTGCTGTAAGAGAGTTGGCGTTCTTTGACCAAGTGCAGCAAGTACGCTTCGATCTGCGCAGGTTCAAGCCGGGCTGGGTTGATGCCTGCGAAGTGGCGCGACAGACGGGAAATGGACTCGGTGTAGCACTCAATGGTGCGTGCGGACAGGCCGCGTACTTGCATGGCATCGACCATGCGTTGGCGCAATGCGCTCATGGCAGTTCTCCTGAAGTTGCGGGGAACATTCCCCAGCCTCAAGAGTGCAATCAACTTGCTTCGGTGTCACTCGCTGCACCATGCAAAACGCGGTGGCGGCACTTGCGTACCAGCCACCGCGTTAGCGGTTTAGTTCAAC
>CAYRBW010000301.1:0-2614 GCA_964422575.1 uncultured Limnohabitans sp. | reverse complement strand
AGGTCGCCAATCAACGGCTAGACCAGCTGCAAGACCCAGAGCTGTCCATCGAGCAGGCCATGCTCGACTACAAGCGCCTGGGCTACACAGACAACTGGATCAACCAGCGACTCAAGAGCATCGAGATCCGCAAAGAGCTGACCGACGAGTGGAAAAAGCAGGGCTTGCAAGAAGGGCCGCAGTTCGCCTTTTTGACCGACGTCATCTATAAAACCTGGGCCGACAAAACCGCCAAGGAATACAAGCAGCACAAGGGCCTGAAGAAAGAAAACCTGCGAGACAGCATGACCAACAAAGAGTTGATCATGAGCATGCTGGCCGAGCTCTCTACCAAAGAAATTTCAGAAGTCGTGCAGCCGCAGACGCTGGATGAACACGAATCCGTGGCCAAGCGCGGTGGCGGCGTGGCCCGCCAGGCACGGCTCAAGCTGGAGGCCGAAACAGGCAAAAAGCTGGTGAGCCCGCAAAACGCCAAGCAGTTGCGGCAGATCAGTCAAGACAAGAGCAAAAAATAAATGAGGAGTGCCAGGGCGTGAGCGACTACAAAACCATTGCCGAGTCCAAAAACTTCATCGTTTTGGACAGGTACACCAAAGAATGGCAAGTCAATGACAGCTACCAGAGCGAGAGCGAGCTGGAGCGTGAACTGATTGAAGACCTGCGCAATCAAGGCTACGAGTACGCACCTGGGTTGAACGCGCCCGAGGCCTTGCTGGCCAATGTGCGCGTGCAGCTGCAAGCGCTCAACAAGGTGGCATTTTCAGATGCGGAGTGGCAGCGCTTTGTAGAGAGCTGGTTGGACAAAGGCAGCGATGGCATCGTGGAGAAGACCCGCAAGGTTCACGACGACCACATCCACGACTTTGTGTTTGACGACGGGCGCATCCAGAACATCTATTTGATGCTCAAAGACGAAAAACGCATTGCGCACAACAAACTGCAGGTCATCAAGCAGTTTGAGCAGGCAGGCACGCACGCCAACCGCTACGACGTGACGATTTTGGTGAACGGCTTGCCACTGGTGCAGGTGGAGCTGAAAAAACGCGGGGTCGCCATTCGCGAGGCGTTTAACCAAGTGCACCGTTACAGCAAAGAGAGCTTCAACAGTGCCAATTCTTTGTTCAAGTATTTGCAGCTGTTTGTGATTTCCAACGGCACCGACACGCGCTACTTTGCCAACACCACACAGCGCAACAAAAACAGTTACGACTTCACCATGAACTGGGCGAAGGCGGATAACAGCCTGATCAATGACTTGAAGGATTTCACGGCCACCTTTTTCCAGAAGCAGACTTTGCTGAAGGTGTTGCTGCAGTATTCGGTGTTTGATGTCAGCGACACCTTGCTGGTCATGCGCCCCTACCAGATTGCCGCCACCGAGCGCATTTTGTGGCGGATCACCAGCACCCACCATGCCAAGAGCTGGAGCAAGCTGGAAAGCGGTGGCTTTGTTTGGCACACCACCGGCTCGGGCAAGACGCTGACCAGTTTCAAAGCGGCGCGTTTGGCCACCGAACTCGACTTTGTGGACAAGGTGTTCTTTGTGGTGGACCGCAAGGATCTGGACTACCAGACCATGAAGGAATACCAACGGTTTTCAGAGGGCAGCGTGAACGGCTCGGACAGCACGGCAGGCCTCAAACGCAACCTGGATAAAGACGACAACAAGATCATTGTCACCACCATTCAAAAGCTCAACAACCTGATCCGCACCGAGGCCGACCTGGCCATTTACGGCAAGCAGGTGGTGTTCATTTTTGACGAATGCCACCGCAGCCAGTTTGGCGAAGCGCAAAAGAACCTGAAAAAAAAGTTCAAGAAGTTCTGCCAATTTGGCTTCACCGGCACGCCCATCTTTCCGGAAAACGCACTGGGCGCGGAAACCACCGCCAGCGTGTTTGGCAGTGAGCTGCATTCGTATGTGATCACCGATGCCATTCGCGATGAAAAGGTGCTCAAGTTCAAGGTGGACTACAACGATGTGCGTCCACAGTTCAAGGCCATTGAAACCGAGCAGGACGAAAAGAAGCTGACCGCTGCTGAAAACAAACAGGCCTTGCTGCACCCCAAGCGGATTCAAGAAATTTCGCAGTACATCCTGAACAACTTCCGCCGCAAAACCCACCGCCTGCAGCCGGGTGCTTCACAGGCAGGAAGGGGCTTTAACGCCATGTTTGCCGTTAGCAGCGTGGACGCTGCCAAGTTGTATTACGAGTCTTTCAAAGACCTGCAAACAGGCAGCGACAAGCCTTTGCGCGTGGCCACCATTTTTCGTTTGCGGCCAATGAAGAGCAAGAAGCGATTGGCGACATTGCCGACGAGAGCATGGAAGTCTCGGCCCTGAACAGCAGCGCCAAAGAGTTTTTGACCGCCGCCGTTGCCGACTACAACGCGCAGTTCAAGACCAGCTTCAGCTTGGACAGCCAGGGCTTTCAAAACTACTACCGCGACTTGGCCAAGCAGGTCAAGGCGGGCGAGATTGACTTGTTGATTGTGGTGGGTATGTTCCTCACGGGTTTTGACGCGCCCAGGCTCAACACCTTGTTTGTGGACAAGAACCCCCGAGTTCGACAGTAAATCCTGTTTTTTCCCGTTTTCGCCTATCCGACCTCAA
>CAYRBW010000300.1:2372-2670 GCA_964422575.1 uncultured Limnohabitans sp. | reverse complement strand
CGCACGCCCCGGCCCACGAACACGGTGGCGATGCGGGTGATGTCCTCAAAACTCAGCAGTTGGCTGTGCGGCAAGTAGACATAGTTTTTGTCAAAGACTTCCTTGGGCATGCAGTAACTGCACCTGAAATTGCAACGGTCCGTCACGCTGATGCGCAAATCGGTCAGCGGCCTGCGCAGCCCATCCAAGGGCAGGCGGCTCAGGTCTTGCCCCGCCGACAAGGTGGGTAAAGGCAAGCTGGGGTGACGCTGGTCAACCAGCGGAATGACGCGTTCAGACATGACCGGATTGTGACGGT
>CAYRBW010000300.1:0-2362 GCA_964422575.1 uncultured Limnohabitans sp. | reverse complement strand
GACATGGGGAGTGATTGTGCCCGAGCCGTCACGCCTTGCAGGCAGCATGGTCATGAATGAAACGGTCCGCATGCGGGCGCTTTAGCCGTGCTGGATGGCCACCGTTTTGAGTGTAGTGAAGCCCAGCAGCGCTTCAAAGCCTTTTTCGCGTCCGTAACCGGAAGACTTGACCCCGCCAAAAGGCAGCTCCACGCCACCGCCTGCGCCGTAGTTGTTGATGAACACCTGGCCGCTGCGCACGCGCTTGGCCATGCGGAACTGGCGGCCGCCGTCACGCGTCCAGATGCCCGCTACCAGACCAAATTCGGTGGCATTGGCCAATTCGATGGCGTGGTCTTCGTCGGTGAAAGCCATGGCCGACAGTACCGGGCCAAAGACTTCTTCTTGCGCCAAACGGTGCATCACCGGCACATCGCGCAGCAAAGTGGGGGCCTGGTAAAAGCCACCCGCAGGCACGCCTGCCGCAATTTTCCCCTGGGCCACGGTGGCGATGCCATCGGCCTTGGCTTGGTCCAAAAAGCCGGTGACGCGCTCCAACTGGCTGGCGCGAATCAGGGGCCCCAAGTCCAGGTTCATGGCAGCCGAGCCCACTTGCAGGCAGCTGAAGGCTTCACCCAATCGTTTCAGCAGCGACTCATAAATGCCTTGCTGGATCATCACGCGTGAGCCCGCACTGCAGGTCTGCCCCGAGTTTTGTACGATGGCGTTGACCACCACCGGAATGGCCGCGTCCAGGTTGGCGTCGTCAAAAATGATCTGTGGGCTCTTGCCGCCCAACTCCAACGTCACGGGGCAGTGGCGCTCTGCCGTCACTTGCTGAATGAGTGTGCCCACGCGGGGGCTGCCGGTAAAACTGATGTGGTCAATGCCCGGGTGGCGGGCCAGCGCGTCGCCCACCTCGTGGCCGTAACCGGTGACGATGTTGATGGCCCCCGACGGGAACCCTACCTCGGCGGCCAATTGCGCCACGCGAATGAGCGATAGACAAGCGTCTTCGGCCGGTTTGACCACGCAGGCGTTGCCTGCAGCCAAAGCACCGCCCACGCTGCGCCCAAAAATCTGCATCGGGTAGTTCCAGGGAATCACATGTCCCGTCACCCCATGCGGCTCGCGCCAAGTCAGCACGCTGTAGCCGTTTTGGTAGGGCAGGGTCTCACCGTGCAGCTTGTCGCACGAACCCGCATAAAACTCAAAATAACGCGCCAAGGCCACTGAATCGGCTGCGGCCTGTTTGGTGGGCTTGCCGCAGTCGCGCTGCTCCAGTGCGGCCAGCTCAGCTGCATGCTCACTCACTTTTTGCGACAGTTTCATGAGCAAGCGACCACGCTCCATGGCGCTCAGCTTGCCCCAGGGGCCGTTGAAAGCGCTACGCGCCGCCACAACGGCGGCATCGATGTCGGCCGCCTGGCTGCGTGGGATCTGATCGAACACCCGCCCGTCAGATGGGTCGAGCACATCGATGGTTTGCTCTGTCAAGGCTGGGGTGGATTGGTTGGCGATGAAATTGTGTTGCATGGTTCTATTGTGAGCCCGGGCCGAATTTTAAAAATCACTCATGGGACAAGGTCTTGACGGTTCAGACGTGCATCAAAAAGGCCCGCCGAAGCGGGCCTTTTAAACTGCAGGGCGCATCAGCCTCCGTGAAATTTCATCACCAACGGCACGATCAGCAAGGCTACGATGTTGATGATCTTGATCAGCGGGTTGATCGCTGGGCCTGCGGTGTCCTTGTAGGGGTCACCCACGGTATCGCCCGTGACGGCTGCTTTGTGGGCCTCCGACCCTTTGCCGCCGTGATGACCGTCTTCGATGTATTTCTTGGCGTTGTCCCAAGCACCACCGCCGGTACACATGGAAATCGCCACAAACAGGCCGGTGATGATGGTGCCCATCAACAAACCGCCCAGCGCTTTGGGCCCCAGGATCAAACCGACCAGCACCGGCACCACCACGGGCAAGAGGCTCGGGATCACCATCTCCTTGATGGCAGCCGTGGTCAGCATGTCCACTGCCTTGCCGTATTCGGGCTTGGCCGTGCCTTCCATGATGCCGGGGATCTCCTTGAACTGGCGGCGCACTTCGACCACCACGCTGCCTGCAGCCCGGCCCACCGCTTCCATGGCCATGGCCCCGAAGAGGTAGGGGATCAGGCCACCAATGAATAGGCCAATGATCACCAGCGGATCGGACAGGTCAAAGCTGATGGCCTTGCCGTAGGCCTCCAGTTTGTGTGTGTAGTCGGCAAATAGCACCAGCGAGGCCAGGCCTGCCGAGCCAATGGCATAACCCTTGGTCACGGCTTTGGTTGTGTTGCCCACGGCGTCCAGCGGGTCGGTGATGTCGCGCACGCTGCTGGGCAGCT
>CAYRBW010000299.1:0-2678 GCA_964422575.1 uncultured Limnohabitans sp. | reverse complement strand
GCACAATTTTTCGATGTCTGCCACGGCTTTGCCCGTCTTCGCCGCGATTTGCGATGCGGCGCGGTTGTGGTCCAGACGCAGCATGGCGGTGAAGTTGCCTGGCTTGAGGTCAGGGGCAGCTTTCATGGCGATGTAGGCATTGGTGTTGGCTGGGTTGCCGACCACCAAAACTTTCACGTCGCGAGAAGCCACAGCGTTCAAAGCCTTGCCTTGTGCGGTGAAGATCGCGCCGTTGATGGCGAGCAATTCAGCACGCTCCATGCCTGGGCCGCGTGGACGTGAACCAACGAGCAAGGCGTAGTCAACATCTTTGAATGCCGTCATCGGGTCGCCATGCGCCTCCATGCCAGCCAACAAGGGGAACGCGCAATCTTCGAGTTCCATCATCACGCCGCGCAGGGCTTTTTGTGGGCCTTCGACAGGCACTTCCAGCAATTGCAGGATGACGGGCTGGTCTTTGCCCAGCATTTCGCCGGAGGCGATGCGGAACAACAATGCGTAACCGATTTGACCTGCTGCGCCGGTGACGGCAACGCGGACGGGTTTTTTGCTCATGGTGGAAACTCCAGAAGTGTTGAAAACAAGGGTCGCAGTCCCTGGCCGACAACTTTTGTCAGCAGGTCTGTCCGGCGCACCGGACCCGCGCATCAATCTCTACCGATGTGGAGATGACCGCAAGCAAACAGCTCAGGAGTGTACCCGCGAAAACCCTGATTCGTCAATTTGTCTTATGTCTTATATAAGATATGATTGCACTCTGACGCACAACTGACCCGCGCGTCGCATTCAACCCCATGAACAACACTTCTCCATTGGCCGACAGCAGTGCTTCTGCCACAGACAGCTCTGCACCCACGCCGGCATTCAGCCCGCTTTATCAGCAAATCAAGGGCTTGATCCTGCAAAACTTGCAGTCTGGCGAGTGGAAACCTGGTGAATCGATCCCCAGCGAAATGGAATTGGCTGCCCGCTACCGGGTCAGCCAAGGCACCGTGCGAAAAGCCATCGACGAGTTGGCAGGCGACAACTTACTGGTGCGCCGTCAAGGCAAAGGCACATTTGTTGCCACCCATGCCGAACACCATGTTCAGTACAGATTTTTGAAACTGGCCCCGGACAAGGGCAACTTGGACACCGAAGGCCCGGCACAACGTGAAATCATCGACTGCAAACGCCTTCGCGCCACAGCCGACATCTCTCGCGCTTTGTCCCTGAAGACGGGCGATGCGGTTTTGCAGGTTCGACGGGTGCTGTCTTTCGCCGGCATGCCCATCATCTTGGAAGACTTGTGGCTGCCAGCAAGCCCTTTCAAAGGTCTGACCGCGGAGCGCTTGGCCGACTACCACGGACCCATGTATGCGCTCTTCGAAACCGAATTTGGCGTGCGCATGGTCAGGGCTGACGAAAAAATCAGGGCTGTCCTGCCCGACGAGACGCAAAGCCAGTTGCTCAAAATCCCCGCTGGCACGCCCCTGCTCAGTGTAGAACGCATTGCCTACACCTACAACGACACCCCCATGGAGCTGCGTCGCGGTTTTTACCGCACTGAAAACCACCACTACCACAACGCCTTGAATTGACCCGCTTGGGCTGATTGAAAAATCTCCTTGTGCAGGTCGTGTGCAATGCTCATGTCAGTTTGTTGCGTTGCAATAGAATCCATCGGTTTGTCATCCAAATTACGAACGCGTTACACCCAGAAAGTACCCACATGACTGAACTTGCTCGAAAGCGGCCTGAATTCCGCAACATCAACGCCCTGAAAGACCTCCCGTCTTACCGCCTTCCAGTGGCTGGCATTGTGTCCATTCTTCACCGCATCAGCGGCTTCTTGATGTTCGCGCTCCTTCCACTCATCATTTGGATGTTTGACAGCTCCATCACCTCAGAGATTTCATTCGCGAAACTCTCCGCCGCCTTCAACGTGGGATTGGGTTTTGTGCCAGGCTGGTTCATGAAGCTGGTCGCATTGGCCCTGATCTGGGCCTACCTGCACCACTTCATCGCTGGTTTGCGTCACCTGTACATGGACATCTGCCATGCCGTGACCAAAGAGTTCGGCAAATCCTCGGCCATCGTCACTTTGGCGCTGAGCATCGGCTTGACCGCTGTGTTGGGTGCCAAGATGTTTAGCCTGTATTGATCAGCCCCACAAAACAACTATAAGGAAACTGACCTATGTCGTCCGTCAACTACGGCTCCAAACGCATCGTGACCGGTGCTGGCTACGGCTTTCGTGACTGGCTCGCTCAGCGCGTGACCGGAACCCTGATGGCTATCTTTACCGTGATCTTGCTGGCTCAGGTGATCTTCACCTCAGGCCCCATCGGTTACGAAGAATGGGCCGGTATCTTTGCATCCCAGTGGATGAAAGTCCTGACTTTCTCAGTCATCCTCTGCCTGCTGTACCACGTGTGGGTCGGCATTCGTGACATCTGGATGGACTATGTGAAACCTTTAGCCGTGCGCCTGGTTTTGCATGTCTTTACCCTCGTCTGGCTGGTCGGCTGTGCCGGCTGGGCTGTTCAGGCCCTGTGGCGCCTTTAAGGCGTCAGCCTTCGCCTGCCATTGCGCTAACACCACACCAATCTAGATAAACCATGAGCTATACCAAAGACAAAAATCACCACCCGCAAGTTTGACGTTGTGATCGTCGGTGCCGGTGGTTCGGGCATGCG
>CAYRBW010000298.1:0-2686 GCA_964422575.1 uncultured Limnohabitans sp. | reverse complement strand
GAGTCGGCCAACAACTCGGCTTCGCAAACTTCGTTCATCCCCTTGTTGACGCTGGGTATCCCACCCAACGCCGTCATGGCTTTGATGGTGGGTGCGATGACGATCCACAACATCCAGCCAGGCCCGCAGGTGATGACCAGCAACCCCGAGTTGTTTTGGGGTCTGATCGCCTCAATGTGGATTGGTAACGCCATGCTGATCATCTTGAACCTGCCCTTGATCGGTATCTGGATCAAGCTGCTGTCGGTGCCTTACCGCTGGTTGTTCCCGGCCATCGTGTTGTTCTGCGCGATTGGCGTGTACTCGACCAACAACAACACTTGGGACATCTGGATGGTGGCCATGTTTGGTGTGATCGGTTACACCTTCATCAAGCTGGGCATGGAGCCAGCGCCTTTGTTGCTGGGCTTCATTTTGGGCCCGATGATGGAAGAAAACCTGCGCCGCGCCATGCTCTTGTCGCGCGGTGACTGGAGCGTGTTCGTCTCGCGTCCCTTGTCGGCGGGCTTGTTGGCTGCAGCGGTGTTGCTGCTGATCATCGTGACCTTGCCTTCCATCAAATCCAAACGTGAAGAGGCCTTTGTCGAAGACTGATCGGACCCGGGTTCTGAATGTTCCAACGGCCTCTTCGGAGGCCGTTTTCTATTGCTCAGGGGCATGTCACATGAGGGCGGCGACGTCGCCTGGCCTCTGACAAAATGAGTTTTCCGAGGGTTGTATCCCTCTTGTATTCTTTTTGGGGACTTCATGAAAAGACAAGTTTTGATCCGTGCAGGACTGGCCGCGGTGCTGGGTTTGGCCAGTTCGACCGCTGTACAGGCGCAGTCCTATCCGAGCAAGCCTGTGCGCTTGATCGTCCCATTTCCAGCCGGGGGCGCCACCGATTTGTTTGCCCGCACACTGTCACAAAAACTCAGTGAAAAAATGGGCACGACCTTGGTGGTCGAAAACCGCCCTGGCGCTGGCGGCACCTTGGGCTCAGACCTTGCCGCCAAGGCCAGCCCCGATGGCTATACCTTGTTGTTGTCGACCTCCAGCACGCACTCGATTGGCCCCAACCTGAACCCGCGCATGCCTTACGACGCGGTGCGCGACTTCACGTCCATCAGCCAAGTGGGCAATGCGCCCAGTATCATGCTGGTGCCCAACAGCTCCCCGGCCAAAACCGTGAAGGAGTGGATCGACCATGCCAAGAAGAACCCGGGCCGACTGAATTACGCATCCAGCGGCAACGGCACCATTGTCCAGTTGTCAGCCGAGCTGTTCAAGGCACAGGCCGATGTGTTTGTCGTCCACATCCCCTACAAGGGCACCGCCTTGGCCATTCCCGATCTGGTCAGCGGCAAGGTTGATGTGTTGTTTGACAGCTTGCCCACGGGCTTGCCGCATGTGCGCGATGGCCGTTTGCGCGCTTTGGGCGTGACCACACTCAAACCCACAGCGTTGGCGCCGGGTGTACAGCCCATCGCCGATGTTTTGCCCGGCTACGAGTCCAACACCTGGTTCGGTTTGTTTGGCCCCAAAGGTTTGCCGCCCGAAGTGGTCAACCGCGTGAACATGGCTGCCAACCAGGTCTTGCAAGACCCCGAGGTGTTGGACAAGTTGCAACGCTTTGGCATTGAGCCTGTCGGCGGCACGCCCGCCCAGTTCACCGCCATGCTGGCCAAAGAATCGGCCAAATGGAAAAAAATCATCACCGAGCGCAAGATCACTTTGGAATGACATGAACTTCCATCACCAGTTTCCCTACACCAGCACCCGATTGCCGCTGTTTGCGCGCAATGTGGTGTCCACCTCGCACCCTCTGGCCGCCCAGGCGGGCCTGCGCATGATGCTCAAGGGCGGCAACGCGGTTGATGCCGCCATCGCAGCCGCAGCCGTGATCACCTTGACCGAACCCGTCAGCTGCGGCCTGGGGTCTGACGCATTCGCTATTTTGTGGGACGGCCAAGAACTGCACGGCCTGAACTCGTCCGGCCCGGCCCCGGCCACTTGGACACCCGACTACTTTCACCGCAAATACGGCAGCGATGCCGCCACGCCTCCCAAGCGCGGCTTTGACTCGGTCACCGTGCCCGGTGCGGTGGCCGGTTGGGTCGCTTTGAGTGAGCGCTTTGGCAAACTGCCTTTTGCCGATTTGCTCGAGCCCGCCATCGAGGTGGCCGAGCGCGGTTATTTGATCCCCGTGGTGGTGCAGCAAAAATGGGCTGCCGCCACGCCCGAGCTGCAGTCGCAACCGGGCTTTGCCCAAAGCTTTTTGCCTTGGGGCCGTGCGCCTCAAGTGGGGGAGCTGTTTCAGTTCAAGAACGCGGCGCGTGGCCTGCGTGCCATTGCCGAGTCCAAAGGCCAGGCCTTGTATGGCGGCGAGATCGCCCAGGCGATTGAAAAATTCGCCAAAGACAACGGCGGCAGCATCACCACCAAAGACTTGGCCGACTTCAAGCCCGAGTGGGTCAAGCCGATTGCGCAAGACTACCGGGGCTACACCCTGCACGAAATCCCGCCCAACGGGCAGGGCATCGCCGCGTTGATCGCCTTGGGCATCTTGTCCAACTTTGAGGTGGCCAGCCACGCGGTGGACGGTGTCGATTCGCAGCACCTGCAAATCGAAGCCATGAAGCTCGCCTTTGCCGATGTGTACCGCTATGTGGCTGATCCGCGCTACATGGAGGTCACGCCCGAGCAG
>CAYRBW010000297.1:0-2704 GCA_964422575.1 uncultured Limnohabitans sp. | reverse complement strand
GCAGAAGCGCGTCGACCTCGGCCGCGCGCTGGCGATGGAGCCGCAGGTGCTGCTGCTCGACGAGCCGATGGCCGGCATGAACATGGAAGAAAAGCAGGACATGTGCCGCTTCATCCTGGACGTGAACGACGAGTTTGGCGCCACCATTGTGCTGATCGAGCACGACATGGGTGTGGTGATGGACATCTCTGACCGCGTGGTGGTGCTGGACTACGGCAAAAAAATCGGCGACGGGACCCCCGAAGAAGTGCGCAACAACGAAGAAGTGATCAGTGCCTATCTGGGCACCAGCCACTGAGGAGAAAACAACATGGCATTTTTTCTGGAAGCTCTTTTGGGTGGCCTGATGGCGGGCATGCTGTATGCGCTGGTGGCGCTCGGTTTTGTGCTTATTTTCAAAGCCTCGGGTGTTTTTAACTTTGCTCAAGGTGCGATGGTCTTGTTTGCTGCTTTGGCCATGGCCCGTTTTTCGGAGTGGATTCCTGTTTGGCTGGGCATCGAAGACAAGTTCCTGGGCAATTTGGTGGCCTTTGTGTTGGCAGCAATCATCATGTTCGTGTTGGCTTGGCTGATCGAGCGCTTGGTGCTGCGTCATCTGGTGAACCAAGAAGGCGTGACCTTGCTCATGGCCACGCTGGGCATCACGTATTTCCTGGACGGTCTGGGTCAAACCATTTTTGGCAGCGACATCTACAAGATCGATGTGGGCATGCCCAAAGACCCAGTGTTCTTGTTTGAATCGGTGTTCCAAGGCGGCGTACTGGTCAATTTGGAAGATGTGTACGCGGCCTGCATTGCGGCGTTGCTGGTGGTGGTGTTGTCTTTGTTTTTCCAAAAAACCAGCACAGGCCGTGCTCTGCGTGCGGTGGCCGATGACCATCAGGCAGCGCAGTCGATCGGTATTCCGCTCAACCGCATCTGGGTCATTGTGTGGTTTGTGGCGGGTTTGACTGCGCTGGTGGCCGGCATCATCTGGGGCTCCAAGATGGGCGTTCAGTTTTCCTTGACCACGGTGGCTTTGCGTGCCTTGCCGGTGATCATTTTGGGTGGCCTGACGTCGGTGCCTGGCGCGATTATTGGTGGCCTGATCATCGGTGTGGGTGAAAAATTGTCCGAGGTTTACCTGGGCCCCTATGTCGGTGGTGGCATCGAGATTTGGTTTGCTTATGTGCTGGCGCTGGTGTTCTTGCTGTTCCGTCCGCAAGGCTTGTTCGGCGAAAAAATCATCGACCGCGTGTAAGGAGAAAAAGCATGTTTTACAGAGAAAACGGTCAGTTCAAGACCTCTTACCGCAGCGACCAGCAAATCTTCGCCATCGCGCAAGACCGTTGGGCCATCTTGGCGCTGATCGCTTTTGCTTTCGTGGGTGTGCCTTTTCTGGTGGATGAATACATCTTTCGCGCCATCCTGATCCCCTTCTTGATCCTGTCCTTGGCGGCTTTGGGGGTGAACATTCTGGTCGGGTATTGCGGTCAGATTTCACTGGGTTCGGGTGCCTTCATGGCCGTGGGTGCATACATGGCCTACAACACCTATATCCGCATCGACGGCATGCCCTTGATCGTGGCCTTGTTGGCCGGTGGCTTTTTTGCCACCTTGGTGGGGATGTTCTTCGGGATTCCCAGTTTGCGGGTCAAGGGCTTGTACCTGGCGGTGGCGACTTTGGCAGCGCAGTTCTTTTGCGATTGGGCCTTCCTGCGTGTGGGCTGGTTCACCAACAACAATGCTTCCGGCTCGGTTTCGGTGTCCAACCTGAATGTGTTTGGCTTGGCAATCGAAACCCCTTTGCAAAAGTACCTTTTCTGCCTGACGTTCTTGGTTGTTTTTGGCCTTCTGGCCAAGAACTTGGTTCGCTCTGCAATTGGTCGTGAGTGGATGGCCATTCGTGACATGGACGTGGCCGCCGCCGTGATTGGCATCCGACCTGTTTACGCCAAGCTCAGCGCGTTTGCCGTGAGCTCATTCATTGTGGGGGTGGCTGGCGGACTTTGGGGTTTTGTGCACCTGGGTTCTTGGGAGCCTGCTGCGTTTTCCATTGATCGCTCCTTCCAGTTGTTGTTCATGGTCATCATTGGCGGCATGGGCTCCATCATGGGCAGCTTCTTTGGCGCTGCTTTCATCGTGATCTTGCCGATTTTCCTGAATCAATTCCTGCCAGCTTTGGGGGCCGTTTTTGGTGTGGACATTTCCACCGCCACGGTCTCTCATACGGAGTACATGATTTTCGGTGCATTGATTGTTTGGTTCTTGATTGTGGAGCCCCATGGCCTGGCCAAACTGTGGTCGGTTGCCAAACAAAAAATGCGCCTGTGGCCGTTCCCTCACTGATTCCAATTTCCCCAAGTGCTTCCACCTACTTTTTAACAGGAGACAAACCATGAAGCTTCGTCAACTCGCCCTCGCCACCACCGTGGCTGCTGCAGGTCTTGCCAGTGCGCTGGTCAGCACTGTGGCCACTGCTCAAACCAAAGAGCAGTTCTTCCCCGTGCTGGTGTACCGCACCGGTGCTTATGCGCCCAACGGCGTGCCGTTTGCCAACGGCTATGTCGACTACCTCAAGCTGGTCAATGCGCGCGGCGGCATCAACGGCGTGAAAGTGTCGTTTGAAGAGTGCGAAACAGGCTATGCCACTGACCGTGGTGTGGAGTGCTATGAACGTCTGAAGGGCAAGAACGGTGGCGCCACCGTGTTCCAGCCTTTGTCG
>CAYRBW010000296.1:348-2750 GCA_964422575.1 uncultured Limnohabitans sp. | reverse complement strand
CATCGACGCCAACGCTGTGCACGGCTCCGACGCTCCTGAAACTGCTGCCGCTGAAGTCGCATTCTTCTTCGCTGGCATGAACGTTTACCCGCGCTGATAGCGTCGCTGCTGCAGCGCGACCCATGATCCCATGACGGCCAACCTTCTCGAATTCGATGTGGAAAGTTTGGCCGTTTTTTGTGACGGATTGGGCGAAAAGCGCTTCCGAGCCACCCAGTTGTTCCGCTGGATTCATCAGCGGGGGGCCTCTGATTTTGATCAGATGAGCGATTTGGCCAAGTCCTTGCGCCAGAAACTCAAATCTCACGCGCACATTTCGGCGTTGCCCGTGATCAGTCAACACATCTCGACCGACGGCACCATCAAGTGGCTGTTCGATGTCGGCGATGGCAATGCCATCGAATCGGTGTTCATCCCTGAAGACGATCGCGGCACCCTGTGCATTTCCTCCCAGGCTGGTTGCGCCGTGGGCTGTCGTTTTTGCTCCACGGGCCATCAGGGTTTCAGTCGAAACCTCACAACAGGCGAAATCCTTGCCCAGTTGTGGTTTGCCGAACACTTTTTGCGCAAACACCTCCAAACCGAAGAGCGGGTCATCTCCAATGTGGTGATGATGGGCATGGGCGAGCCGATGCAAAACTACTCGGCATTGGTGCCGGCTTTGCGCGCCATGCTGGATGACCATGGCTATGGTTTGTCACGCCGCCGGGTGACTGTCTCCACATCGGGCGTGGTGCCGATGATCGAGCGCTTGTCCTCCGATTGTCCTGTGGCGCTGGCGGTGTCACTGCATGCGCCCAACGATGCGCTGCGTGACCACTTGGTGCCGCTCAACCGCAAGTATCGGCTGGATGAACTGATGCAGGCTTGCATCGGCTATTTGGCCCATGCACCGCGCGATTTCATCACCTTCGAATACTGCATGCTCGATGGTGTGAATGACCAAGCTGAGCACGCACACCAGTTGATTGATCTGGTGCAAAAGCACGCCAAACAGGGCTTGCGATGCAAGTTCAATTTGATTCCATTCAATCCTTTTCCGGCTTCGGGGCTGTTGCGTTCGCCGCAAGTCCGTGTGCAAGCCTTTGCCAAGCAATTGCAGGATGCGGGTCTGGTTACCACGGTTCGCAAGACCCGGGGTGATGACATTGATGCCGCTTGTGGCCAATTGGCAGGCGATGTGAAAGACCGAACCCAAGTGCAAAGCCGCATGGCCCAACAACGCACCATCAAGCTGGTGCCCTTTTCTTCTGTTCAACCCCAGGAGCCTGGTGATGACTGAAAACACAACGTTGAATGACGTTCAGGCGGTGTCTGACGGCGCAGGTGATGCCGCAAAAACAGCTGGTCAACTGCTCAAAGCAGCCCGGCTTCAGGCAGGTGTGCACTTGGCTGTTTTGTCTATCAATTTGAAGATTCCGGTTCGTCAGTTGGAGGCCTTGGAGGCGGATCAATACCAACTGAACCAAAGTCCGGTCTTTGTGCGTGGCTTGGCGTCGAGTGTTTGCCGTCAATTGCGCACCGATCCTGCCCCTATTTTGGCTTTGCTGCCGCACGGCGGTGCGCCTCTGGAGTCGTATGGTGCAGTGCGTCAAGCGCATGTGCGCACCGCTGATTTCAGCCAGATTCGTGGTGCATCGCCGCGTGTTCCCGCCCGTGCTTGGTGGGCCGCGGCCAGCATGCTGGCCATGATTGCGGCGTTGATTTGGTTGCCAAGTCCTACACAATGGGCTTGGCTGAGTGAGTTGTCGGCCTATTTGACAAGTTCTGAACCTGGGGTGAAGACAGGCACATCGGAGCCCGATACCCAAGTGTCGACTGTTACCACGGAAGCGGCCCCATTGGGGGCTGTGACGGTGGTGCCCACAGTGACTGCTGTTCCTGCATCGACACCAACGGTCACAACAGCAGTCGCGATGCCTGTCGCGATTCAAAATCCGCCAGCGCTTGTCCCCTCAGCGCCTGTGTCGCCGTCAATACCTGCCAGCGTGACAACACCGCAATTGCAGTTCACTGCCACAGATACCAGCTGGATTGAAGTGCGCGATGTCAAGAGTCAGGTGCTTTGGAGCGGTTTTTTGAAGGCAGGTGAGACAAACCTGGTGTCAGCCTCACAGGCTGTGAATGTTGTGGTCGGTCGCGCAGACGTGATCCAGGTGACGTTCAAAGGCCAAGCTTTCGATCTCAAGCCTCACACCAAAGTTAACGTGGCCCGTTTTAAGGTGAAACCATGACAACGCAATCCGCCATTGCCATTGCTGTTCCAGGACAACGGCAAAGTCGCCAGTCACGCGTGACTTGGGGCTCGCGTGTGGTCACTGTGGGGGGGGGGGGCCCAGGGGGGCGGCCCTCCCATGCCCACCCCCACACCCGTGGCCGGTTCGGGACCCCGGTTGAGGGCA
>CAYRBW010000296.1:0-338 GCA_964422575.1 uncultured Limnohabitans sp. | reverse complement strand
CCCCACCCCCCCCGGCCGCCGCCCGCGCGCCGCCCCCCGGGGCGGGCGCGCGCACCTGTGCGCGTGCAGTCCATGACCAACACCGACACGGTGGACGTGATCGGCACCGCTATTCAGGTCAAGGAACTGGCCATTGCGGGCTCTGAGATGGTGCGCATCACGGTCAACACGCCTGAAGCCGCAGAGGCCGTTCCGCATATCCGCGACCAGCTTGACAAGATGGGCATTGACGTGCCTTTGATCGGTGACTTCCATTACAACGGCCACCGCCTGCTGACCGATTACCCGGCGTGTGCCAAAGCGCTGTCCAAATACCGCATCAACCCCGGCAACGTGGG
>CAYRBW010000295.1:0-2763 GCA_964422575.1 uncultured Limnohabitans sp. | reverse complement strand
AGGGAGTATGGGGTGTAGAGCCTCATCGAGGGTTCGAATCCCTCCGTTTCCGCCAGAAGCTAGCCCGTGAGACTCGTCTCACGGGCTTTTTTCTGGGTTTTCCTCTGGGATCGAAAACTACTGGGGTGCACGACATCGCATCCAGTCTCATAAAGTCGCAGAATTTGTGTGTACGGATCGTGTGGTCACTGAATACTTGCAACACCCGGACCCCTGTAGTGCCTATTTGCTCATGCCGCCCGATGTTGAGCCCACATCAGAGTTGTCGCTAGGACGTCGGTAAGATCGCGGGATGCCTTCATCTGTACCTTCTGACCCGACGGGTTTGCCCAAAGATGCTCAAAGCATCCTGAATTTGGCGGCCAAGTCCCTTTTTGATGTCTTTGCTTACGCCAGTGAGGGCATGCTGCTGGTGGATCGCTCGGGTACGGTGGTCTGGATCAACGACCAATACAGGCGCTACCTGCCTGCTTTGGGCTTTGCCAGTGAGCAAGAGTTTGTCGGTCAGCCCGTCTCAGCGGTGGTGCAAAACACGCAGATGCAACAGGTTCTGGAAACTGGCAAACCTATCCTGATCGATCTGCTGACCAACAAGGCGGGCACGTTTGTGGTGAGCCGTTTCCCTTTGCGCGACGATGCCGGTCAGGTCATTGGGGCTTTGGGCGTGGTCTTGTTTGACCAGGCGCAATCGAACTTGCAGCCCTTTTTGGCCAAGTTTTCATTGATGCAGCGTGAGTTGGACGAGGCGCGAGATGCCTTGGCGGTCCAGCGCCGCGCCAGTACTGGCCTGCGCCAAGCCAGACACAGTTTTGCCAGCTTCATTGGTTCCAGTTCGGTCGTGATCGATCTCAAGCGCCAAGCGCGCAGGGCGGCGCAGTCCAGCAGTCCGGTGCTCTTGTTGGGAGAGACCGGCACAGGCAAGGAATTGTTGGCCCACGCCATCCATGCCTCATCGCCCCGCGCCCAAGGCCCGCTGGTCAGCGTGAACATTGCGGCAGTGCCCGAGACATTGCTGGAGGCCGAGTTCTTTGGTGTAGCACCTGGGGCTTACACCGGCGCAGACCGCAAGGGGCGCGACGGTAAATTCAAACTCGCTGATGGTGGAACCTTGTTTCTGGACGAAATCGGCGACATGTCTTTGGGTTTGCAGGCCAAGCTTTTGCGTGCATTGCAAGAGGGCGAGATGGAACCCTTGGGCTCCAACCGCTTGGTGCCATTTGATGCCCGCATCATCGCGGCCACCTCGCGCGACTTGGTCAATCTGGTGCAGTCTGGCCAGTTCAGGGAGGATTTGTTCTACCGCCTGAATGTGTTGCCCTTGCGGGTGCCGCCTCTGCGCGAGCGGGCAAGCGATATTCCCGCCCTGATCGAGGTGCTGGCCGAAGACCTGGCTTTGCGCAGTGATCTGCCGCACCCTGAGTTCAGCCCACAAGCTGTGGCTTTGTTATCGGCACAGAACTGGCGCGGCAATGTGCGTGAGTTGCGCAACGTCCTGGAGCAATTGTTGTTGCGCAGCGATACCGGACTGATGGATGCGCCGGAAGTAGAGCGGGTCTTGCGCGAGTCTGGTTTGAGTCAAATTTCACCGGTGCCCGTGTTTTCTCCTTTAACGCGTCAGCCGCTTTTGCCTGTGACTTCACAGCATCCGAATGCCTTGTTGGCCCCCTTGTCTCAACAGGTGGAGGCCTTGGAACGTTTGGCCGTAGCCAAAGCGCTTGAAGTGACTCAAGGCAACAAGGTGGCCGCTGCCAAAATGCTCGGGGTTTCACGCGCCAAGCTTTACCTTCGTTTGCCGTAAAATGTATTTATTTTGATCATATGTATTTTTATTGATCAATTAATATGTATTTAAAAAATACAATTCTGTCATCACTGATCCGACTGATTGGAAATATCCAGTGTTGATAAGGGTTTAGGATGGGGGCTGTGCTGGACGTTTCTGGCACGGCTTGTGCAAAGCATTGTGCGTGACAAGTGCATGACTATTCCAACAGGAGACCCCTATGTTCCGTCGACACCTCATTTCTTTAGCCGCTTTGGCGGTGGCATCTTCTTTGGCTCCGGCTGTCATGGCCCAAGGCAAAGACATCAAAATTGCCCATATTTACAGCAAAACAGGCCCATTGGAGGCCTACGGCAAGCAAACGCAGACTGGTTTGATGATGGGTTTGAGTTACGCCACAGGCGGCACCATGGAAGTGGCTGGCCGCAAGATCGTGGTGATCGAAAAAGACGACCAAGGCAAGCCTGACCTGGGCAAGAACCTGTTGGCCGCCGCTTATGGTGACGACAAGGTCGATCTGGCCGTGGGCCCCACCGCTTCACCTGTGGCGCTGGCCATGTTGCCTGTGGCCGAAGAGTACAAAAAGATTTTGTTGGTCGAGCCTGCCGTGGCTGACTCGATCACTGGCGAGAAGTGGAACAAATACATCTTCCGCACTGGCCGCAACAGCAGCCAAGATGCGATTGCCAACGCTGTGGCGGTGGACAAAGAAGGTGTGAGCATCGTCACCATGGCGCAGGACTCGGCTTTTGGCCGTGATGGTGTCAAGGCTTTCAAGGACTCGGTCAAGAAAGCCAAGCTGGTGCATGAAGAGTACTTGCCGCCCGCCACCACCGACTTCACCGCCGGTGCGCAGCGCATGATCGACAAGCTCAAGGGCCAGCCCGGCCGCAAGATCATCTTCATCATCTGGGCCGGTGGCAATCCGTTCAAGATCGCCGACCTGGACTTGAAGCGCTACGGCATCGAGATCGCCACGG
>CAYRBW010000294.1:0-2763 GCA_964422575.1 uncultured Limnohabitans sp. | reverse complement strand
GATCCCCCTGAATGAACACCACCACCCACACCCTCGTCCAAAAGCTCTGGAACTACTGCAGCGTGCTGCGCGACGATGGCATGAGCTATGGCGACTATGTGGAGCAGCTGACGTATTTGCTGTTCCTCAAGATGGCCGACGAGCGCAGCCAGCCGCCTTACAACCAAATCAGCATCGTGCCCGCCGCCTATGCCTGGCCCACGCTGCTGGTGCGCGATGGCGATGACTTGTTTGACCATTACCGCCACGCGCTGGAAAAGCTGGGCCAAGAAAAAGGCACGCTGGGCCTGATCTTTGCCAAGGCGCAAAACAAGTTTCAAGACCCGGCCAAGCTGCGCCGCGTCATCGTGGATTTGATCGACGTCGAGACCTGGACGGTGCTGGGCGCTGATGTGAAGGGCGATGCCTATGAGGGCTTGCTGGAGAAAAACGCGCAAGACACCAAGAGCGGGGCGGGCCAATATTTCACGCCGCGTGCGCTGATTGCGGCCATGGTCGAATGCATCGACCCCAAGCCCGCCGAGCGTGTGTGCGACCCGGCCTGCGGCACGGGCGGCTTTTTGTTCAGCGCCCATCAGCATGTGGTGGACCGCCACCCCAACCTGACCAAGGACGAGAAAAAGCACCTGAAAGAAAGCGCCTTTGTGGGCTTTGAGCTGGTGCAGGCCACGGCCCGTGTGTGCGCCATGAACCTGCTGCTGCACGGCATCGGGTCCGAAAAATCGGTGCCCGTGCGGGTGGGCGATGCGCTGGGCTCAGACCCCGGCGAGCGTTTTGAGGTGGTGCTGGCGAACCCACCGTTTGGCAAGAAAAGCAGCACGGTGATCGTGGGCGAAGACGGCCGAACCAGCACCGAAAAAGACACGATTGAGCGTGATGACTTTTGGGCCACCACCAGCAACAAGCAGCTGAACTTTGTGCAGCACATCAAAACGCTGTTGGCCATTCATGGCCGTGCGGCGGTGGTGTTGCCCGACAACGTGTTGTTTGAAGGCGGTGCGGGCGAGACCATTCGCAAAAAACTGCTGCACGAGTGCGACTTGCACACGCTGTTACGCTTGCCCACGGGGCTGTTTTATGCGCAGGGCGTCAAGGCGAACGTGCTGTTCTTTGACAAAAAGCCCGCGTCTGAAACGCCGTGGACGAAGAAGCTCTGGATTTACGACCTGCGCACCAACAAGCATTTCACGCTCAAGACCAATCCGCTGCGCCGGGCTGATTTGGATGAGTTTGTAGAGCTGTACAAAGTGGGCAAGCGCCACGAGCGGGCCGAGACCTGGAGCGCTGAAAACCCCGATGGCCGCTGGCGTGCCTATGGCTACGACGAGCTGGTCGCTCGCGACAAGACGAGCCTGGATATTTTTTGGCTCAAGGACGACAGCCTGGCCGACAGCGACAACTTGCCCGCGCCCGCCGTGATTGCCCAAGAAATTGTGGAAGACCTGCAAGCCGCGCTGGAGCAGTTCAAGCTGATTGCGGGTGATTTGGGGGCCGAAGTGCCCGAAGAGGCGGTTTAATTGTGGGTATGAACAAGATCGACCAGATGAGTTTTTTCGGCTTTGAGGCTGAATCCGCCGAAAAACCAGCCAAGCCCGCTAAGCCTTTGAAAAGGGCAACCGCCCCGGCTTCTGCCGCCGCGACGTCAGGTGCGCAGGGTGCAGGCCCCGAAGCCATGGCCCAAACCTTGGCACAGCACCCCGACTTTCGCGTCTTGCGTCGTATGGTGCCGTGCAGTGATTTCGGGCCTGTGAACGGGCAGGCCACCCAGCGCGTGATCGTGCTGGACACCGAAACCACCGGGCTCGACAGCAAGAGCGAAAAAGTGATCGAGCTGGCCATGTTGTCGGTGTTGGTCGACGTGGCCACGGGCTTGCCCGTGGGGCCAGTGACCATTTACGAGTCGTTTGAAGACCCGGGCAAGCCGATTCCGGCGCAGATCACCGAGATCACGGGCATTGACGACAGCATGGTCAAGGGCTTGCACATCGACGATGCCGCCGTGACCGCGCTGGTGCAGCAGGCAGATTTGATCGTGGCTCACAACGCCGGGTTTGACCGTCCGTTTGTCGAGACGCGCTTTCCAGTGTTTGCGGGCAAAGCCTGGGCGTGTTCCTTCATGGGCATCGACTGGAAAAAAGAGGGCAGCGGCTCGGCCAAGCTGGAGTTTTTGGCTTCTGAGCGCGGCTGGTTTTACGACGCGCACCGGGCCCAGGTGGACTGCCACGCTTTGCTGCAGGTGCTGGCTTCACCACTGACCGATGGGCAGACGGGTTTGTCGCGCCTCTTGGCGGGCGCACATCAGACACGCTACAAGCTGCGCGCCACGGGGGCACCGTTTGAAGCCAAAGACAAGCTCAAGGCACGCGGCTACCGCTGGGACGGCGAGGGCCGGGTTTGGTGGTGCAGTTTGGGGTCTGACGCGTTGCTGGACGCTGAATGCGTTTGGTTGCGGGCCGAAGTCTATGGCCAGCGCAGCGCGCGCGTGCAGCTTGAGGCCATGGACAGCCGGGTGCAGTTTTCCAGCCGTTCGGGCCCATTGAGCGAGCGTTCGGTTTGATTTCTGCCGGGTCAGCGCGACAAGCTGGGATAATGCCGGGTTGCACACGCCGCGCCTGACCCCATTGGCAGGCTTGCGGTGCAGAGTCCACGCCCTCAGGGTGCCCGGTCTCTGCCTCCTTTTACTCAGGGTTACACATGGCTCAATACGTATTTTCGATGAACCGGGTTGGCAAAATCGTGCCGCCCAAGCGTCAAATACTCAAA
>CAYRBW010000293.1:245-2781 GCA_964422575.1 uncultured Limnohabitans sp. | reverse complement strand
AAGTAAATCATTAACTTACGATGTCCTGATGTGAAAACGTTGGGACACTACTGATGAAAATCATTGTCGCTATTGCATTCATCGCCATTTTGTTCAGTCTCGGTTCAGCCCTGATTTACATGATGCGGGGCAGTGCCCCACCCGCCGAGGGCCAGCCCCCTAGAAAAGGCAACATGGCCACTGCACTGGCCTTTCGGGTAGGACTGTCGATTGTCCTCTTCATTTGTGTCTTGGTTTCCTGGAAAATGGGCTGGATTCAGCCCACAGGAATTCCACCGGGCGCTTGACCGATTCATCACAAGCGGATTCGAGTAAGAAA
Source organism: uncultured Limnohabitans sp. (assembly GCA_964422575.1). Taxonomy (GTDB): domain Bacteria; phylum Pseudomonadota; class Gammaproteobacteria; order Burkholderiales; family Burkholderiaceae_C; genus Limnohabitans_A. The sequence continues at coordinate 2,462 of CAYRBW010000293.1, read as the reverse complement.
TCCTCCATTCGCCACCTGTCACAAAATGCCAACAAAAAAGCGCCCTGAGGCGCTTTTTTGTTTTGCCTGCGGCAAGTTCACATCCAATAAACCAAGATGTACAAACCCAGCCACACCACATCCACAAAATGCCAATACCAAGCCGCACCCTCGAAACCAAAATGACGGTCTTTGGTGAAATGTCCTTTTTGCAGACGCAAGGTGATGAACAACAACATCAACATACCCACGAACACGTGGAAGCCGTGAAAACCGGTCAGCATGTAAAAAGTAGAACCATAAATGCCTGACGACAACTTGAGGTTCAGATCACCCCATGCATGCGCGTATTCATAGCCCTGTACAAACAGGAACGTCACACCCAGCAAGACCGTCAACCACATAAATTTGATGGTCTTGCTGCGCTCACCAGCTTGAAGGGCATGGTGTGCAATGGTCAAAGTCACACCCGACGTCAACAGCAAAGCGGTGTTGATGGTTGGCAACCAAAAAGGCCCCATGGTCTGAAAGGGCTCGACAAAACCGGCAGGAGAGGTCGTAGCACCGGCTACTACGCTGGGCCATGCCGCCTTGAAATTTGGCCAAAGCAAGGCATTCTCAAGGCTACCCAGTGCAGGCACTGAGTGCGAACGTGCCCACCACAAAGCGGTGAAGAAAGCACCAAAGAACATGACTTCAGAGAAGATGAACCAGGTCATGCTCCAGCGGTATGACAAGTCAATCTTGCGCCCGTACATGCCTGTTTCACTTTCGTGAACGGCCTCTGAAAACCATTGGTACAGAACAATCAGCCACCAAGCCATGCCGAAAAACAAACAATACATGCCCCATTCAGCACCGTTGATCCACTGGCCGGCGCCCAGGATAACAAAGAACAAACCAATGGCCGACATGACCGGATGACGTGACTCTTGCGGTACAAAATAATAAGGCGTGGTGCCGTGTGCTGCTGAACTCATGAGAGGACTCCTGCTCTATCTTCTATCGAAATTTTATTTTTGACGGGTCACAGCCCAGTTGGCTGAACCACAACCCAATTGACCAGGGCAATCAACCCCAGAACAAACAACATAGCTGCACCAATGGCCACACCAATGATATGGAAGAGGTTGAGCTTTTCAATGTCTTGCTGACCTTCGGCATTCTTTCGAAGACCGACAAAGGACCACAGCACGGCTTGAATCGTCCGCAACCAAGACACTTTTGGCACCGATGATAGTGGCTGACTCATGAGCCCCAACCTGTCTTGACAGGCACCGCTGGCTGCGCTGCAGCCAAAGGCGCTGTAGGTGCCGCTGGCGTCTTACCACCTACCTCAAAAAACGTATAGGACAAAGTGATGGTGGTCACATCTTTGGGCAATTTCGGATCGATCACAAAAGCCACAGGCCAAGACTTCTTTTCACCTGGCTCGAGCGTATACTGATTGAAACAGAAGCACTCGAGCTTGTTGAAGTGGTTAGCAGCTTGTCTTGGCGCATAGCTCGGAATGGCTTGCGCGGCCATGCGCCGGTTCTGAACGTTCTGAAATTCATACATCACCGTGCTCAGTTCACCCGGATGAACCTGCATGAAACGCTTCTCAGGCTTGAATTGCCATGGACCGCGCACATTGGCATCGAACTCCACAGTGATGGTACGGGTGGTGTCCACTTGGCTGTTGCGTAAAACCTCAGCCGCTTTACCCGCCTTGGCATTGCCAGGGATCTGGGTTTCGGAAATCGACAAGATATTGATACCCGTGATTTCGCAAATGGCTTTGTAGATGGGCACCAGCGCGTAACCGAAGCAGAACATGCCGGCGGTTACGACCGCCAGCTTGCCCACCATCTTCAGATTTTCACCGCGCAAGTTCATCTTGGTTCTCTCATGTGTTCAGCAACAACAACTTTGCTACAAAACCCAGCAACACAGCCAGCGCGACCGAAGCCAGTATCAGGCCAAGGCGCACATTGTTTTTTCTTTGCCCAGGTGTCATGGCCATGGTTTTCAACCGATCACGCGGGTCGCGGTTGCGTCCAGCTTAGGTGGGTTTTCAAACGTGTGGAAAGGTGCTGGAGATGGGACTTCCCACTCGAGACCTTCTGCAGCTTCCCAAGGTTTTTGCGGTGCTTTTTCGCCTTTGCCCATCATCGCAGGCAGCACGACGCACAAGAAGAAATAAACCTGGGCAAAACCGAAGAAAAACGCGCCGACCGAAGCGATCATGTTGAAGTC
>CAYRBW010000293.1:0-235 GCA_964422575.1 uncultured Limnohabitans sp. | reverse complement strand
GAACTGCATAGGGTAGTCGGCGTAGCGACGAGGCATACCAGCCAGACCCAAGAAGTGCATCGGGAAGAAGGTGACGTTGAAGGAAATCAGAGACCACCAGAAGTGAATCTTGCCGCGAGTTTCGTGGTACATCACACCAGTCCACTTGGGGATCCAGTAATAAACACCCGCAAACAATGCAAACAAGGAACCGGCCACCAACACATAGTGGAAGTGGGCCACCACATAGTAGGTG
>CAYRBW010000292.1:0-2844 GCA_964422575.1 uncultured Limnohabitans sp. | reverse complement strand
GGTCAAGATCAACGCGGACGAAGAACAGCAACTGGCCGGGGCCTTTGGCATCAAAAGCCTGCCCACTTGCGTTTTGCTCAAAAATGGCCAACCGGTAGACGGCTTCATGGGTGCCTTGCCCGAAGGCCAAGTCAAGCAGTTCCTGGACAAACACCTGCCCGCTGCCGAAGCACTGCAGGCCCAAGCCGCCGCCGAAGAAGCCCAGCAGCACCTGCAAGCAGGCGATGAGCACAGCGCCCGTGCCGCTTTAGAGCAGGCCTTGGCCACCGACCCTGGCAACGACGACGCCCGTTTTGACCTCGTCAAGCTGCTGATTGGTCTGGGCGAACTGGCCGAAGCCGCCGCCTTATTGGCCCCTGCGATGAGCCGCATTCCCGTGCCACTGCGCTTTGAGGCGCAAACCCAATGGCTCAATGCCCTGGAATTTGTTACCAACGACCCGCGTGGTCAGTGGGAGCTGGTGCAATTTGAAGAATTGATTGGCCAGAACAAACGCGACTTTGAAACCCGCTTTGCCAAAAGCCGCCTGCTGATCGCCGTGGGCCAGTGGGAAAAGGCCATGGACGAGATCTTGGAAATCATCATGCGCGACAAAAAATGGGACAACGAAGCCCCCCGCAAAACCTTTGTCGCCCTGCTGGAACTGATGACCCCGCCCCAACCCAAATCACCAGACGCCGCTGGCAAGTCGGCTGGCGGCATCGAGCTGATGGGCAAAGCTGCCTTGCAAGAAGACCCCTTGCTGGCCATGATCTCCAGCTACCGGCGTAAGCTGAGCATGGCGCTGAATTGAAATCCGCCAGCCCCAAAACAAAGGCCTGGTCAGGCTGCACTGTTGCAGTCTCGTCAGGCCTTTTGACCGTCTAAAAGGCTAGGAGTCAACGGGTCACCCCAGCCTGCCGCTCAATGTCCCGGCGCATGCGCTGCAACAGCCCCATGCTCATCAAAACTTCACCCACTACGAACATGGGGCCAACCAACAGCCCCGAGAGGTCATCCACAAAAGCGGGCTTGCGGCCTTCAAAGTAGTGGCCCACAAACTGCAAGAACCAGCCCAACGTAAAAATACCCAAGCCAATCTGCCAAACGAGCCCGCCCCAACCGAGCACCCACACGGGCAGATCGTGCGCTACGCCGATCAGGCCGCCATTCACCAAGACGGTGGCCAGTCCCAACAAGAGATTGCCCCGGCTGAGGTACCAAAGACTGGTCAGCCCCCAAAAGAGCCACGCTGGGGTCAAGGTCAGTCCGACCCAATCCCATGTTGGCCCTTGCAACAAAACCCCAATGGACAAAACAATCAAGGGAATACCCACCAAGTGGGTGGCGATGTTGCGACGACTGCGGTGGTATTGCGCGTACTGAGCCATCAACTGGTCAGCGGGTCGAAAAAGTTGCATGCCTGGCTCCAAAAGAAACTGAGCATTGGCCTCTGCGCCTCAAGCCACCGCATCAGTCTGAGTGAACCCCTTATTTTGGAGCGGAACAGTCACCCGTCAAGGGTGCTTTCCAGTAGAGACAAGCGGTCACCCTCACGGAAGACAGTCAAGCCATCAGCTTTTTTATGGCCTCTTCGTATTTAGCCGCCGTTTTCTCGATCACCTCACGCGGCAGACGCGGCGCTGGCGGGGTTTTATCCCATGGCTTGCCGTTGATCAGCGTGGTTTCGAGCCAATCACGCAAGAACTGCTTGTCGTAACTGGGAGGGTTGGAGCCCTCTGCATAGCTGTCGGCGGGCCAATAACGCGATGAGTCGGGCGTCAGCACCTCGTCCATCAAAACCAGCGTGCCATCGGCATCCAGACCAAACTCGAATTTGGTGTCGGCAATGATGATGCCCTTGGTCGCGGCGATGTCGCGAGCCGCCTTGTACAGCTGGATGCTGATGTCTCGGATACGCGTCGCCAGATCGGCACCGATCATGGCCACGGTTTGCTCAAACGTGATGTTTTCGTCGTGCTCGCCCACGGCGGCCTTGGCCGCGGGGGTGTAAATCGGCTCGGGCAACAGACTTGCGTTTTTCAAGCCTGCAGGCAGTTGCACACCGCACACGGCCTGCTTGTCTTGGTATTCCTTCCAGCCACTGCCAGCCAGGTAGCCGCGCACCACCGCCTCGACCGGGATGGGCTTCAAGCGCTTGACCAGCATGGAGCGACCTTGCACCTGTGGCACTTCATCGCTTGAAACCACGCTCTCGGGCGCATCGCCCGTCAGGTGGATGGGGCAGATGTTCAAACCCTTGGGGCCCAGCTGGTCAAACCAGAACAAGGCCATTTGCGTGAGCAGCACGCCCTTGCCCGGAATCGGCTCGCCCATGATCACATCGAACGCGCTGATGCGGTCAGACGCCACCATCAGGATGCGGTCGTCGCCCACGGCGTAGTTGTCACGCACCTTGCCACGCGCCAGCAGGGGCAAGGAGGTCAGGGCGGAGGTGTGAAGTGCAGTGGTCATGGCAAGAGCAGTTCAGGCAAACAAAAGAAAAGGCCCGTTGAACAGTCAACGGGCCATTCAGGCAGATTATCGCAGGCTCGAAGCCCTCAGGCCGCTCAGTTCACCACTTGGGCCAACTCGCCTCTGGCATAACGGGCGGCCACGATCTGCAGGCTGTCGCCCTTGATCTTGGGTGCCTGGCCCTCGCAGCCAAACTCCAGATAACGCTGTTTGCAGATTTGCTTGGCGGCTTCGCGGGCGGGCTTGAGCCACTCGCGGGCGTCGAACTTGTCGGGATTTTCAAACAAGAACTTGCGCACAGCAGCAGTCATGGCCAAGCGGATGTCGGTGTCGATGTTGATCTTGCGCACGCCAAATTTGATGGCTTCCTGGATTTCCTCGACGGGCACG
>CAYRBW010000291.1:0-2867 GCA_964422575.1 uncultured Limnohabitans sp. | reverse complement strand
CATCGTTGTCGGATGCAGCCGATTTCTTTGGTGTGCTGTGTACCGAGAAAAAGCCCGACGCGGATTTGTCGCGACGAGACACCTTGTACCTGGCCGTGCCGCGCACCGCGCCAGGCCTCACCGTCGAAGGCGATTGGGACCCGCTGGGCATGCGCGCCACCGTGTCGCGGAATCTGATTTTCAAAGACGTGTTCGTGCCCGACGAAGCGGCACTCATGCCGCAGGGCGTGTATTTTCAGGCCGCCAGCCGCTGGCCGCACATGTTCATGACGCTCTCGCCCACTTACTTGGGGCTAGCACAAGCGGCATACGACTTCACTGTGGCGTATTTGCGTGGCGAGATTCCGGGCACTGGCCCCATCAAGCGCCGCCAGTTTGCGACCAAGCAGATCGCCGTGGCCGAGATGTTCATCAAGCTCGAACAAACCCGCAACCTGTTCTTGCGTGCCATTGAAGACGCCAAGGTGGACCCGAGCAAGTCCACCCGCCTGCGGGCCTATGCCGCGCAATACACCATCATGGAAAACGCGCAAGACATCGCCCGTTTGGCGATCCGCACCTGCGGCGGCCAGTCCATGCTCAAAAGCCTGCCGCTGGAGCGCCTGTACCGCGATGCGCGCTGCGGTTCGCTCATGCTGCCCTGGACGGCTGAGTTGTGCATGGACCGCATTGGCCGCGAAGCTCTGTACGAACCCGGCGAAAAAGACGAGTGATGGGGGCAGAAGAAACCAGCCCGATCGCGGCGCGCTTTGCGCAGCTGGCGCACGAGCGCGGCGCGCAGCCCGCCATGACCTTCCGGGGCGACGAGCGCAAGCCTGATCAGACTTTTGAATACGACTTCGCCAAGTTCTGGCGGCGTGTGGCACGTGTCACCGCGCACTTGCAATCCAACTGGGGCGTGCAGCCCGGCGACCGCGTGGCCTGGCTGGGCTTTAACCACGAGCTGCAGTTGGTCACCCTGGTGGCTTGTGCCCGTTTGGGCGCGGTCTTTTTGCCGCTGAACTTTCGGCTCGCGGTGCCCGAGTTGCAGCAGGTCATGCAGGATGCGCAGCCGCGCCTGCTGGTGCACGACAGCCACCATGCGGACACAGCTCTTGCGCTGCAGGCCGAGGGCTTGAAGCACACCCACCACGACACGTTGATCGCCAGTGCTGCACCACGAGGCCTGCCGCTGCCCGACGTTCACAGTGACATGCCGCTGCTGTTGGTCTACACCTCGGGCACCACGGGTGTGCCCAAGGGCGCGGTGCACACACAAGCAGCGCTGCTGGCCAACGCCCACGCCAGTGCCTGGGCGCATGACTTTGTAGAAGGCGACAAGGTACTGTCCACGCTGCCCCTATTCCATGTAGGTGGCCTGTGCATCCAGACCTTGCCCGCGCTGCTGGCCGGGGTCGAGGTGGTGCTGCATCCGCGTTTTGACCCGGGGGCCTGGCTTGATGAAATGAACACGAGTCGCCCCACGCTGTCACTGTTGGTGCCCGCCACCATGCGAGCCTTGTTTGAACACCCGCGCTGGGCCGACACCTCGCTCGCTTGCCTGCGCGGCATCATGACCGGTTCGTCCACCGTGCCCGTAGCGTACTTGGAGACGTTGCACGCACGCGGTGTACCCGTGGGCCAGGTTTATGGCACCACCGAAACCGGCCCTGTGTCCATTGTGCTGCGCTTGCCGGATGCCATGGCCCGCGTTGGCGCATCGGGCTGGCCGCAGCCGCAAGCGCAGGTCAAACTGATCGACGTACAAGGCCAAGAAGTTGGCCCCGGCGAAACGGGCGAGGTCTGCATCTGCGCAGCCAACTTGATGCGGGGTTACTGGCGTGCCGATGGTGAGCCCCACACGGGTTTGCAAGGCGGCTGGTTCCACTCAGGCGACTTGGGCCAGCGTGCCGAAGACGGTTGCATCACCATCGTGGGCCGCAGCAAAGACATGATCATCTCGGGCGGCGAAAACATCTACCCGGCCGAAATCGAAAACCAGTTGGTGACCTTGCCCGGTGTGGCCGAAAGCGCTGTGGTGGGTGTGACCGATGCGCGTTGGGGCGAAGTGCCGGTGGCGGTGCTGGTGCGCAGCCCCGACGCCGCAGGGCAAGCCCTGAGCGCCGAAGCCGTGCTTGGGCACTTGCAGTCGCGCATCGCCCGCTTCAAGTTGCCGCGCCGCGTGGTGTTCATGGACAACCTGCCCAAGAGTGCCTTGGGCAAGGTGCAAAAGCCCGCTTTGCAGGCCCTTTTGACCGGGACAAACCCTTAAAAACCACCGCTTTCTTCGCCTGCGTGACAGCGTTGTCACACCTGCATGGCATCATGATTTGATGCATCAAAACAAGGAGATACGCATGGTTCACCTGTCACGCCATTTCACCCGCCGTCCTGTCTTGGGCATGGCTGCGGCTATTCTTTTGTCGACCACTTCTGCCGCTTGGGCGCAGACCGCCTGGCCCAACAAACCGGTCAAAATCGTCGTGCCCTTTGCGCCCGGCGGCACCACCGATATCCTGGCCCGCGCCATTGCCCCCGATTTGGCCAAAGCCTTTGGCCAGCAGTTCGTCATCGAAAACAAAGGCGGCGCTGGTGGCAACCTGGGTGCCGAGCAAGTGGCCAAGTCGGCAGGCGATGGTTACACCCTGCTCATGGGCACGGTGGGCACACACGGCATTAACCGCGCCTTGTATGCCAAGCTGCCCTATGACCCGATCAAGGACTTCGTGCCCATCACCTTGGTGGCGGGCGTGCCCAATGTCATGGTGGTCAACGCTGAAAAAGCCACGGCCAACAAGATCAACACCGTCAAGGACTTCATCCAGTACGCCAAAGCCAACCCCGGCAAACTGAACATGGCCTCCAGCGGCAACGGCACATCCATCCAC
>CAYRBW010000290.1:0-2881 GCA_964422575.1 uncultured Limnohabitans sp. | reverse complement strand
GCTACCGCGTGGGCGCGCCGGGCCAGGGCCTCAAGTGCATGTTCCACATGATGAACGAGGCGCGCATCGGCGTGGGCCTGGCGGCCACCATGCTGGGCATGGCCGGCTACCACGCCAGCCTGGACTACGCGAAGAACCGCCCCCAGGGCCGGCCCATGGGGGCCGCCGGCAAAGACGCGGCCGCGCCGCAGGTACGCATCATCGAACACGCCGACGTCAAGCGCATGCTGCTGGCGCAAAAGGCTTATTCAGAAGGCGCTCTGGCGTTGGCTTTGTACAGCGCCCGTTTGGTAGATGAGCAACACACCGGCACGGCCGAAGACGCCGATGTGGCGCGCCTGCTGCTGGAGGTGCTCACGCCCATCGTCAAGAGTTTCCCGAGTGAATGGTGTCTGGAGGCCAACAGTCTGGCGATCCAGATCCACGGCGGCTATGGCTACACGCGCGACTTCCCGGTAGAGCAGTACTGGCGCGACAACCGCCTGAACATGATCCACGAGGGCACGCATGGCATCCAGGCGGCCGACCTGCTGGGCCGCAAGGTGCTGATGGAAAACGGTCGAGGCCTGCAGCTGCTGGCCGAGCGTGTGCTGGCCACAGCTGCCAAAGCCGAAGCCAGTTGGGGTTCGGAAGCTGCAGCTTTGCGTGAGGCCTTCAAGCAAGTGGGCCAAGCCACCCAACAAGCCTGGGACGGTGCCGAGCCCGCTCAGGCATTGGCCAATGCCGTGCCGTATTTGCAGGCCTTTGGTCACACGGTGATCGCCTGGATCTGGTTGGATGTTGCCGCCAGCCTAGAGGGCAAGGACACCCCTTCTGCACAAGGCCGCCGCGCCGCCTGCCGCTACTTCTTCCGCTATGAGTTGCCCAAGATTGGCGCTTGGCTGAATGTGGTCAGCAGCCGCGACCCAACTTGCGCCGACTTGCCCGAAGAGGCCTTTTGATGATCCGGCACATCGTGATGTGGAACCTGTACGAGCATGCCGAAGGGGCAGACAAGGTCACCAATTTGCACAAAGCCAAAGCCTTGTTGTTGTCATGCGCTCAAGTGGTGCCGGGCATTCGTGCCTTTGAAGTCGCGACTGCGACGCCTGGCATGGACTGCACGAATGATTTGGTGCTCCATATGCTGGTGGATGACGCGCAGGTGCTAGCGGCTTACCAAAATCACCCGCAACATGTGGCCATCAAACCCTTCATGAATGCGGTCGTGACAGAGCGCCTCTGCATGGATTTCAACGTTGAATAAGACCCACACAAGAGGAGCACCCTATGGCACGCACTGTTCAGCAACTTTTTGACCTGACCGGGCAAGTGGCCTTGGTCACCGGTGGCTCCCGTGGTTTGGGCCTTCAAATGGCCCATGCACTGGGCGAAGCCGGTGCCAAGATCATGCTCAGCTCACGCAAAGCAACCGATCTGGAAGAAGCCGCCGCCGAGTTGCAAGCCGCTGGCATCGACGCTCGCTGGATCGCTGCCGACTGCGGCAAAGAAGAAGACATCCGCCGCTTGGCGTTTGAAACCGTGGAGCGCATGGGGTCGATTGACATTCTGGTCAACAACGCCGGGGCCACTTGGGGCGCTCCTGCTGAAGACCATCCGGTCGAGGCATGGGACAAGGTGATGAATCTCAATGTCCGTGGCTATTTCATCTTGTCGCAAGAAGTGGCCAAGCTGAGCATGATCCCGCGTGGCAAGGGCCGCATCCTGAATGTGGCCTCCATCGCCGGTCTGGCGGGAAACCCCTCCGAGATGAAAACCATTGCCTACAACACTTCCAAAGGTGCGGTGATCAACTTCACCCGTGCACTGGCCGGTGAGTGGGGTGAACACGGCATCACGGTCAACGCGATTTGCCCGGGCTTTTTCCCCAGCAAAATGACCTATGGCCTGTTGGAAAAACTCGGTGCCGACAAGATGGCCCAAGGCGCGCCTTTGCGCCGCCTGGGCGATGACGAAGACCTCAAGGGCCTGGCTTTGCTGTATGCGTCTGACGCAGGCAAACACATCACAGGCCAATGGATGGCGGTCGATGGTGGCGTCAGCGCCATCATCGGCGGCTGATCAGAAGGTTTCAGCGCATGAGCATTCCTTTTGGTGCCAAGATCCCTTTCGTTGACCATTTGGGTTTCTCGCTGGAGAAATTTGAAGGCGGCGAATCCGAACTTCATTTCGTGCCACGCCCCGACCACTTCAACTCCTTCGCAGTCACGCACGGGGGCGCGGTCATGACCTTTCTGGACGTGATCATGGCCACAGCAGCGCGCAGCGTCGATCAGGAAATGGGCGTGGTCACCATCGAGATGAAGACGACCTTCATGCGGCCCGCCAAAGTCCCCGCCGGACAAGCGTTGGTGGGCAAAGGCCACCTGAAACACCGCACGCGCAGCATGGCCTTCACCGAGGGCAGTGTGTTCGATGCCCAGGGTCAGCTGTGCGCTCACGCGACCGGCACCTTCAAATACGTAAGCCGCCGCGACACCACATCGCCTTCAACCGATTAATTTTCATCCAACACACACAGGAGACACACATGCCCATTAATCACCGCATCGTTCTGGACAACCGCCCTCAAGGCGAAGCCACGGTCAACAACTTCAAAATGGTTGAGTTGCCATTGCCCGAGCTCAACGATGGCGAAGTCCTGGTTTGCCACCACTATTTGAGCTTGGACCCCTACATGCGCGGCCGCATGAACGAGAGCAAGAGCTACGCTGTGCCCCAGCCTTTGGGCGAAGTCATGATCGGCGGCACCGTGGGCGAGGTGGTGGACAGCCGCCACCCCAAATTCAAGGCCGGTGATCCCGTCGTGGGCATGGGTGGCTGGCAGGAGTACAGCGTGGTCGATGCGAATGTGATCGGCGCTCTGCGCAAGGTCGACACC
>CAYRBW010000289.1:0-2882 GCA_964422575.1 uncultured Limnohabitans sp. | reverse complement strand
GTGTGGACCCGCAAGACCTGATTGAGCGCTACGGTGCCGACACCGCCCGTCTGTACACCATGTTCACCGCACCGCCCGAGGTGACGCTGGAGTGGAACGACTCGGCCGTGGAAGGCAGCTACCGTTTCTTGCGTCGCGTTTGGAACTTCGCCTTCAAGCACCACGAACTGCTGCGCTCGGCCACAAGCCAAGACCTGAGCCAAGCCGTCTTGGGTGACTCGGCCAAGGCCTTGCGCCGCGAAATGCACCTGGTGCTCAAGCAAGTGGGTTACGACTACGAGCGCATGCAATACAACACTGTGGTGTCCGGTTGCATGAAGCTGCTCAACGCGCTCGAAGACTTCAAGCCCGATGGCAGCGCAGGAGACACCGCCGCCCTGTGCGAAGGTGTATCGATTTTGACGCGCATGCTCTACCCCGCTTGCCCGCACATCACCGATGCCATTTGGCAAGAGTTGGGCTATGCCCAAGCGATTGGCGAGTTGCTCGATGCACCTTGGCCTGTGGTGGACGAGTCCGCTTTGGAGCGCGATCAGATCGAGTTGATGCTGCAAATCAACGGCAAGCTGCGCGGGTCCATCTTGGTGCCCGCATTGGCCGACAAGGCGCAGATCGAACAAATGGCCTTGGCCAGCGAAGCCTTCGTTAAGCAAGCGGCAGGCGCTGCGCCTAAGAAGGTCATCGTGGTGCCCGGTCGCTTGGTCAACGTCGTGGTTTGAAAACGATCACCCGATGAAACCCACTCGCCGATTTTTTCTGACAGCCATGGGTTTGGGCGCGGCACCGGCATGGCTCACGGGCTGCGGGTTTCAGCTGCGCCAAACCAAGGATTTCGCGTTCAAAACCTTGTACGCCAATTTCCAGGTCACCTCGCCTTTGGGGGTGGAGTTGCGGCGCAATTTGTTGGGCACAGGGCGCATTGAGTTGTTGACCGACCCCCAGCAGATGCCCAAAGCGGATGCGATCCTCGACATCTTGGGCGAAACCCGTCAGCAAGTGCCCGTCAGTGTGAGTGCAACGGGCCAAGTGCGCGAATTGCAGCTTCGTTTGCAAGTGCAGTTTCGGCTGCGTACACCGCAGGGGGCGGAGCTGATCGAGTCCGTCACTTTGATCCAGCAGCGGGATTTGAGTTTCACCGAGACGGCCGCTTTGTCCAAAGAAATTGAGCAAGGCATTTTGTACCGCGACATGCAAACCGACATCGTGCAGCAGATCATGCGCCGCTTGTCTGCGGTCAAGCCACGCAACTTGACTGCCCCCACCTCAGCGCCAGCTGCGGCACCGGCTGCCGAGCCGTCGGCCAAGCCCTGATGCCCCTTTTTTGAACGCACGCATGCAACTGGCTCTTCCTCAGCTGTCGGCGCACTTGCAAAAAGGGCTGCGCAGCCTGTATGTCTTGCACGGCGATGAGCCCCTGCTCATCCAGGAGGCCGCCGATGCGATCCGGGCCGCAGCACGTGCCTCGGGCTACACCGAACGCAGTGTACACACCGTATCGGGTGCGCATTTTGACTGGAGCGAAGTGCTGGCGGCCGGTGGCTCGCTCAGTCTGTTTGCAGACAAACAAATCGTGGAGGTGCGTGTCCCGTCCGGCAAGCCCGGTAAAGAAGGCAGCACCGCCATTCAACAAGTGGCGGTATCTGCTCAAGGCAACGACACGACCCTGACCTTGTTTTTGCTCCCGCGCCTGGATGCCGCCACCCGCAAAGGTGCCTGGTTTGGCGCACTCGAAAACTCGGGTGTGTCGATCCAGATTGATCCGGTCGAACGCCAGGCCTTGCCCCAATGGATCGCGCAGCGCCTCCAACAGCAAGGGCAGCGGGTCGTGGCGGGTGAAGAAGGCCAGCGCACACTGCAGTTTTTTGCCGATCGCGTGGAGGGCAACTTGCTGGCTGCGCACCAAGAGATTCAAAAACTCGGACTGCTTTACCCACCCGGTGAACTCAGCCAGGAACAGGTCGAGTCCGCCGTGGTCAATGTGGCGCGGTACGACGTGTTCAAGTTGTCCGAAGCCGTGCTTTCGGGGCAGGTGACTCGGGTGCAACGCATGCTCGATGGCCTGCAAGCCGAAGGCGAGGCCGCCGTGTTGGTGCACTACACCTTGGCCGAAGACATCCGCGCCCTCAAGCGCGTGAAAGACGCGATGGTCAGCGGAAAACCCCTGCCCATGGCATTGCGCGAGCAGCGTGTTTGGGGGCCGCGTGAACGCCTGTTCGAGCGTGTGTTGCCCCGCATGACCGAAGCCCGCTTGAACGGCTTGCTGCAAGCGGCCCACCATGTGGACGGCATCGTCAAAGGCCTCAAAGTGCCCGAATGGCCCACCGATGGCTGGCAAGCGTTGCAGCGCTTGGCTGTGCGCTTTTCGCGCTTTTGCATCGTGCGCTGATGTGCTGTGCGCATCTGCGAAAATACCTGAATGACTGATTTGAACACCGCTGACCATGTCCAGGCCCTGGGCCAGCAGGCCAAAAAAGCGTCCGCCTTGATGGCCAAGGCCTCTGCCGCTTTGAAAAATCAAGCTTTGCGCCATTTGGCCGCCTTGCTGCGTGAAAACACCCAGGCCTTGCAAGCCGACAACGCCAAAGACCTCGAGCGCGCCCGTGCTGCTGGCCTGGCCGAGCCCATGGTGGACCGTCTGAAGCTCACGCCCAAAGTGTTGGAGACCTGCGCCCAGGGGTGCGAGCAATTGGCCGCCATGCCCGATGTGATCGGCGAAATCATCGGCATGAAGCAGGTGCCCAGCGGTATCCGCGTGGGCCAGATGCGGGTGCCGATTGGGGTGTTCGGCATGATTTTCGAGAGCCGCCCCAATGTGACCATTGAGGCCGCCAGCTTGTCGATCAAGAGCGGCAACGCCTGCATCCTGCGCGGTGGCTCCGAGG
>CAYRBW010000288.1:0-2899 GCA_964422575.1 uncultured Limnohabitans sp. | reverse complement strand
GCTGGAACTTGTTCAGACTGATCGGGATGGATCAGCAAAATGATTTCGTAATGACGCATTGAGACTCCTTGCGGTTAACCCAAAAGGTTGGAAAAGCCGCCCCCAGCGTCTGTCGAGGTGCGGCAAGGCGAAGCCTGCGATTATAGCTTTAATTCAGAGACCTGGATAGCCATTTCCAAGCACTGGCTGTACTTTGGTCGGAGCAACCCACCGAGCAGGAAGCAACAAAGTAACCAACACCATCACCAAGCCACCAGCAGGGACCCCAAAAACCCCCGCAGACAAGGGCTGAATGCCGAACCACAAGCCCCCCACAGGGTCCAGCCCCCAAAAGTGTCTGTAACCCGGGGCATTGATCACCATGTAATAAAGCGTCAAACCCAAACCAGCCAACATGCCAGCGACCACCGCCGGGCGATGGACTCGCTTCCAAACCATCCCCAAAGCCATGCCGGGGAAAAATGCGGCAGCAGCCAATGAAAACGATGCAGAAACCAAGGACAAAATCTCAGCCGGTTTGAGAGCGGCAACCACGGCCGCCACCATGGCCACGGCCAACAATGCAAATTTGGAAAGAATGACACGCCCTTCGGGTGACTTGGGTTTGCGCTCTCGCCCAGGTCCTATGTCATGCACCAGGGCATTGCTAATGGTCAGCAACAAGCCATCGGCAGTCGACAAAGCCGCAGCCAACCCACCGGCAGCCACCAGACCCGAAACCACAAAAGGCATCCCGCCCAACTCGGGGGTCGCTAACATGATCATATCGGCACCCAATTTCAACTCACCCAATTGCAAAATCCGGTCCCCATTGACGTCGGAGAATGCCAGCAATGCCGAATCCAGACGAGCCCATTGAAACATCCATCCAGGCAAATCCTCAAAACTGCTCCCCACCAGGTTGTTCAGGACTTCAAATTTCACCAATACAGCCAATGCAGGCACGCTCAAATACAGCAGCCCGATGAAGAACAAGGACCAAGCCACCGAACTGCGCGTCTCGGCCACCGATGGCAAGGTGTAAAAGCGTGTCAGCAAATGGGGCAGACCCGCCGTACCGACCATGAGACAGAAAACCAAAGCCAAAAAATTGAGCCGAGACTCCTCAAACAGCTTGACCTCGTTGGGGTTCCCGTCGGGCTCTCCTGCAAATGCCTGCGCATGCATGGGCATGCCCCCCAAGGGCCGGGCCCGATCCAGGTTGTCCTGCATGGCGCGGCTCCATTGCTCTCTCGCGGTCGCTGCATCATGCGGAACGGCCAACAGCTCGCGCCGTGCTTGCGCAATTGAGGCATAGTCGGCCGATTGGGCTTTAAGCAAGCGAATTTTTTCCTCCAACTCCTGCCGCAACTCGACCATCGACCGATCAACGTGCTCCAGTCGCTTTTGGAACATCTGCGCACGTCGAGCGTATTCTTCACGCACTTCAATCTCACCTGGATCGTTGATCAGTTTCTTTTCAATGGCTTCAATACGGGAAAGTTGCTGGCCATAAAACAAAGGGGCCAGCGGCGTCCCCAATTGTTTGTAGGCCAACCATGACACAGGAATCATGAACGCCAGCAACAACATGATGTATTGCGCCACCTGGGTCCAGGTGATGGCGCGCATTCCCCCCAAAAAAGAACACAACAACACACCGCCCAAGCCTAACAAAATGCCAATCTCGAATTGAACGCCAGTCAAGCGCGAGGCGATCAGACCAATGCCGTAAATTTGGGCAACCACATAGGTAAACGAGCACAAAACCGATGCCAAAGCGGCAATGATGCGCGGCCACCGACCACCATAGCGCTGGTCAAAGTAATCTGGGAGGGTGTACAACTTCATGGCCCGTAAATGAGGGGCTATCAATAAGCCGACTAAACAAAACCCCCCAGTCCACCCCAGCACATAAGCCAAGCCTCCGGGTTGCTGTCCACTGCCAGAAAAACCTTGTAAATAAAGTGCGCCCGCCAAACTGATGAAAGAAGCTGCACTCATCCAATCAGCGGCTGTGGCCATGCCGTTGTACATGGCAGGAATACGACGCCCCGCCACGTAGTATTCATCCTCGTCAGTCGTGCGGCCCGAAATACCAATCAAGGCATAAATCATCACCGTACTGAACAAAAAGATGGGACCAATCAAATTGCGGGACAGTCCAACCCGTTCAGCCCACGCCATCGCACCCAACAGTGCGAGAAGAATGACAATGTAGATCAAGACATTGCGATGCAAACGCCAATGGTAAGCCGCAGTGATTGGGGCAGCCATCTGTTCAGTCATCGCTAAGCCTTGCTGTGAACCATCAACGGCCCAGATTGGTCCAGGTCTCGATCACCGTGTCCGGATTGAGCGAGATGGAACTGATGCCCTGGTCCATCAACCAATGGGCAAAGTCCGGATGGTCTGAAGGGCCCTGACCACAAATACCGATGTATTTGCCCTGAGACAAACACGCTTTGATAGCCTGCGAGATCAGCGCCGTCACGGCCGGATCACGCTCATCAAAGTCTGCCGCCAGCAGCTCCATGCCGGAGTCACGGTCCAAGCCCAAGGTCAATTGGGTCAGATCGTTCGAGCCGATCGAGAAGCCATCAAAGAATTCAAGGAACTGCTCTGCCAAGATCGCATTACTGGGCACCTCGCACATCATGATGACCTTGAGGCCCTCTTCGCCACGGCGCAAGCCTTGGCTTGCGAGCAGCTTAGTGACCTTCTCAGCCTGCGCCAAAGTGCGAACAAATGGCACCATCACCTGAACATTGGTCAGCCCCATTTCGCCACGCACGCGCTTGAGCGCTTCGCACTCCATGGCAAAGGCTTCGCCAAAGTCTGCGCTGATGTAACGTGCAGCCCCCCGAAAACCGAGCATCGGATTTTCCTCTTCGGGCTCATAACGGCTGCCGCCAATGAG
>CAYRBW010000287.1:0-2915 GCA_964422575.1 uncultured Limnohabitans sp. | reverse complement strand
GTTCTGCGGAGAAGGCCCACGAGCCACCCAAGAGGGCAATCAACATGAACACCAACTCACCCGCAAACATGTTGCCAAACAGTCGCATACCATGCGAAACCGTCTTGGCCAAATATTCAATCATCTGCATCAAGAAGTTAATCGGATACAGAGCCCAATGGTCACCAAAAGGCGCAGCAATCAACTCATGCGCCCAACCGCCCAAACCTTTGATCTTGATGTTGTAAACCAAGCAGATGAAGAGCACCGAGCACGACAGGCCCAGAGTGGTCGACAAATCGGCCGTGGGTACAACGCGCATGTAATCCTTGAAACCCATGGCTGGCCCTGCAGCATGCCAAGCGGCAGGGATCAGGTCCACAGGCAACATGTCCATGGCGTTCATCAGGAAAATCCAGATAAACACCGTGAGAGCCAAGGGGGAAATGAGTTTGCGGCTTTTGGCGTTGTGGATCACGCCTTTGGCCTGGTTTTCAACCATTTCGGAGAGCAACTCAACAGCCGCCTGGAAGCGACCAGGCACGCCAGAAGTGGCCTTGCGGGCAGCCGCCCACATCACGAGGCAGCCGATCACGCCCAGAACGAGCGAGAAAACGACCGAGTCCAGGTTGAACAAACTGAAGTCAACGATGCTTGTTTGCTTGACGCCCTCAAATGAAAAATTCATTTGCAGGTGTTGCAAATGGTGCTGGATGTACTCTCCAGCCGTTGGGGCATGCGCGCCAGCGTTTTCAGCAGACATAAATCACCAATCAGTTCAAAAAATAGTCGGCTTCGATTTTTGTTGCATCCAGCCCAGCGCCATGGCGAGCCAGTACACCTTCATCGTCACCACAAAGCCGGCCACCAAGGCAAACCAGCTCAGCTTAGAAATCACCTTCGGCGCCACCAAAAGCAACGCCACCGTCAAGACAATCTTGACCAACTCCCACACAAACAAATCCACCAAGGCAGAACCCGGTTGTGTTCGGCGCATTTGTCGGCTCAACGCCCTGACAAACACAATGGCAGGAATCACCACCGCCACAGAACCCCAAGCCACCGATGCCGCCAGTCTCGCCTGACCACTGATCAGACCTGTCAACACAGCCAGCATGGCACCCACCGCCACCTGCAAAACCAGCACACGCCAAGGCGATGCCATCGGATTGTGCTGTCGCCAAGCCTGGGCTTGTTCAGCAGTGAGGGGCTTGAATTCAGGCTCAAGACCTTCATCTGCAACATCTGTCACATGCACGGGACTACCCGTTTCCGGGGATGCGGCGATTTTGACCATCTCAAATTACACCGAAGTTACGTACACGGCAAATCCTGCAAAGCCTGCGATTATACGTAGAAACCCGTGCGTTCAACCGTTTGATCAACGACAAATATCCACACACCAAAGTTAACTCAGCTACGGCGACAATGGCAGCAGCCGTCCTGTTCAGGGACGCCCTCAAACCAACCTGATTGGCACTTGTATATGTACGAATGGATTAAATTTTTCCACCTGGGTGCGGGCATTGTTTGGCTCGGAGGCATGGCATTGCTCGTTTTGGCCTTGCGCCCGGTGGTCATCGCTCAAATGGCACCACCCGAGCGGCTGACCCTGATGTCCGCTGTGCTTTCCCGCTTTTTTGTCATGGTCTGGCTCTCGATCACCCTGATTTTGGCTTCGGGCTTATGGATGCTGTCCGTGGCCGACATGAAGCTCGCCCCCAAAGGCTGGCATGCCATGTCAGGCCTGGGGGTCTTGATGTGCCTCATTTTTGCGCACATCTGGTTTGCACCGTTTCACCGACTCAAAACCGCCGTGTCGGCCGCTGACTGGCCTTTGGCGGCCAAGGCGCTGGGGCAAATTCACTCACTGGTCGTCATCAATTTCACACTGGGCTGGTTGGCTGTTTTGGCCGTCGTGGCCTGGCGTTAAGCTTGCAATACACACGGAATATTTCATGAGCGCTTCCATCACCCCTCCAGCCGACACAGACCCGCGCAAAGACACCTTGATTGAATACCCCTCGGTCTTCCCCATCAAGGTCATGGGTGCCATGGTCGATGGTTTTGCCGAGGCGCTGAGCCAAGTTGCCCAGCAGTTCGACCCGGGGTTTAACGCCAGCACCATGGAGCTGCGGCCCAGCAAAGGCGGCAACTATTTGGGCGTCACACTCAACATCACCGCGACCAGCCGCGAACAACTCGACGACCTGTACCGCGCCCTGACCTCGCACCCGATGGTCAAAATCGTTCTTTGAACATGGACATCCGGCTGCTCGGGCGGGTGGACTACCTGCCGACCTATGGGGCCATGCAGGCCTTCACCGCCAAACGCACGCCTGATACGCCCAATGAACTCTGGGTCTGCGAGCACCCCCCAGTGTTCACGCAAGGTCTGGCGGGTCAAGCCTCACACTTGTTGATGCCTGGCGACATTCCGGTGGTGCAAACCAACCGGGGTGGGCAAGTCACCTTTCATGGCCCCGGTCAAGTCATGGCCTACCCGCTGGTCAACCTACAGCGCGCCGGTTACTACGTCAAGGAATACGTCTTCAAACTCGAAGAATCGGTCATCCGCACCCTCGCCCACTTTGGCGTGACGGGCCACCGCGTCGCCGGTGCACCTGGCATTTACGTTCGACTGGACGATCCATTCAGTCATGCCACCCTGGTGGGACCCGCTTCGGCTCATGACCCCTTCAAAGGCCTGGGCAAAATCAGTGCCTTGGGCATCAAGGTCAGCCGCCACTGCACCTACCATGGTGCTGCGCTCAACGTGGCGATGGACCTGGAGCCCTTTGCCCGCATCAACCCGTGTGGTTATGCCGGACTGAAAACCGTGGACCTTTCTACAATCGGCGTAGAAACCACTTGGGACGAAGCCGCCCAAGTGCTGGCCGAGAGCTGGCCTGCAGCAGCGGGCCAGGTTGGTCAGG
>CAYRBW010000286.1:274-2919 GCA_964422575.1 uncultured Limnohabitans sp. | reverse complement strand
AGCGCTCGAACCACCCGGTGCGGACCCGCATGCCGGGTGGTGTGGCAGGGGCGGCTGCGATAATCGCTGCCCCCTATGCCGATGGCAATCCGCAGGTCTTTGCGCTTGCCGATCCTTGCACGCAAGCCCCTGCCTTAAGATGCACAGCAGAACTTGGGGTTAATGCATGTGATCAAGGGGCTTTGCATGGGTGTTCGCAGTGTGCTGAATCGGTGTTTGATGGGGGCTTTGTTTGCCTTGGGTCTGGCGGGGTGCGCGAGTCAACAAAGGGCACTACAGCCTCACTCAGTGCTTGGCAAGTCTGCACAAGTGCCTTTGCTGTTCAGCGCGAAGGATAAAGCGCAGTGGGAGGCGGTGACCTTGCCCGGCAAATTGAGCACCGCTTTTAAGCTCGAAAAACACGACCAGCGCTCAGCCCTGCAAGCCGATGCCCAGTCGTCAGCCAGTATGTTGCGTCAACGGTTGAAGGTGCCACCCGAACAACTGGGGCGTTTGCACTTTCAGTGGCAAATTGAGGGCTTGATTGCGCAAGCCGACATGGGGGATCGTGATAGCGAAGACTCACCGGTCCGTTTGATTCTGGCTTTTGAGGGGGACCACAGCCGTTTTTCGGCTAAAAATGCGATGTTGAGTGAACTGACGGAAACGCTCACGGGCGAGCCTTTGCCCTATGCCACGCTGATGTATGTGTGGTGCAACCACCGTCCGGTGGGGTCAGTCATTGTCAACCCGCGCACCGACCGGGTTCGCAAGCTGGTGATGGAGTCCGGCGCGGCCCACGTCAATCAATGGCGTCATTACAACCGTGATGTGCGGGCGGACTTTGAAAAGGCGTTTGGGGAAGCGCCCGGTGCCTTGGTGGGCATTGCCATCATGACCGACACCGACAACACCCGCAGCAAGGTGCGGGCTTGGTATGGCGACATTCGGCTCGACTGAATGCACTACCCGTGTGCGCACCAGTCTTGTGCGCGACACCTGACTTGGGGGAATTCCCTCTGTCTTACACGGGCCTGAATGTTGCATAGTGTGTGCATTGTTCATTCCACTCATTCATTGACCGAGGTGACCTTGATGACCCATTTTTCTGCTTTGACTCTTCGTTCCACTGCGATGGCCGCGTCCTTGATGCTGGCCGGGCTGGTTGGGGCCAGCGCTGTGCAGGCCAAGCCATTTAAATGGTCCAGTGCCAGCGACATCCCCACGCTCGACATCCATTCGCAAAACAACGCCTTGGGAAATGGCGTCCATGCGGCCATTTTTGACTCGCTGGTGTACTACAACAGCCAAACTTTCAAGATCGAGGCCAAGCTGGCCACGTCCTGGAAAGAAATGTCGGCCACGCAGTACCGTTTCAACCTGCGCAAAGGCGTTAAATTCAGCGACGGCTCGCCCCTGACGGCTGACGATGTGGTGTTCTCTTTGGAGCGTGCACGCGCCAAGACCTCCAACTTCAACGTCTACACCCAGGGTTTCAGCCGCGTGGTCAAGGTGGATGCCAACACGGTGGACATCGTCTTGAGCGGCCCTAACCCGGTGCTGATGAACCAGTTGACCGAGTTGCGCATCATGAGCAAAGCTTGGGCTGAAAAGAACAAATCGGTCGAGCCCAAAGATGCCAAGACCAAAGATGAAAACTTTGCCCACCGCAACGCCATGGGCAGCGGCGCCTACATGGTCAAAGAATGGCAACCCGATCAAAAGCTGGTCTTGGTGAAAAACCCCAACTGGTGGGGCTGGTCCGAGGTGCCCACCAATGTGACCGAGATCATCTACACCCCCATCAAGAACGAAGCCACGCGTGCGGCAGCTTTGTTGTCGGGTGAACTTGACTTTGTGCTCGACCCGAGCCCGCAAGACCTGGGCCGCATGCGCAACAACGCCAACCTGAAAGTGGTCGATGGCATTGAAAACCGCACCATCTTTTTAGGCATGGACCAGCACCGCGACGAGTTGCCAGGCTCGAACGTGAAGGGCAAGAATCCGCTTAAAGACGTGAAGGTGCGCAAGGCCTTGTACCAGGCCATCGACATCGACACCATCCAGCGCGTGACCATGCGCGGCTTGTCGCAAAACACCGGTGCATTGGTGGCACCGCAAGTCAACGGATGGACCAAGGCGGTGGACACCCGTTTCCCTTACTCGCAAGACGCATCCAAAAAGTTGCTGGCCGAGGCAGGCTACCCCAACGGTTTTGAGGTGGACTTTGCCTGCCCCAATAACCGCTACATCAACGATGAAGAAATTTGTCAGGCCGTCACCGCCATGTGGGCCAAAGTGGGCGTGAAAGCCAAACTGCGCACCATGCCTTTGGTCACCTATTTCCCGATGATCCAGCGCTACGAAGCCAGCATCTACATGTTGGGCTGGGGCGTACCCACTTTTGACGGTTTGTACAGTCTGCAGTCTTTGGTGCGTTCGGTGGGCACAGGTGGCGATGGCAATTACAACGTGGGTCGCTACAGCAACCCGCGCATGGACTACATCGTGGACCGTGTGAAGACCGAGACCGACTTGCCTGTGCGCAACCGTTTGCTGACTGAAGGTCTGCAGCTGCAAAACGACACCGTGGCGCACATCCCTCTGCACAACCAAGTGATCCCTTGGGCCATGAAGAAAAACGTGGAGGTCGTGCACCGCCCGGA
>CAYRBW010000286.1:0-264 GCA_964422575.1 uncultured Limnohabitans sp. | reverse complement strand
ATCAAGGTCAATTGATGTTTGCTTTCATTTTGCAGCGGCTGATCCAGGCTGTGGTCGTTATGGTCACGGTCGCCTTCATCGCCTTTTTGCTGTTTCAGTATGTGGGTGATCCAGTGGTGTTCTTGCTGGGCCAAGACGCCACGCCAGAGCAAATCAAGGAGCTGCGTCAGGGCTTGGGGTTAGATCAGCCTTTCTTTGTGCAGTTTTGGCACTTTTTGTCCAACGCGGTACAAGGGGAGTTTGGCCTGAGCTTGCGCCAAGGCT
>CAYRBW010000285.1:0-2926 GCA_964422575.1 uncultured Limnohabitans sp. | reverse complement strand
AAGTAGTGCAAGGGGATGTCAGGACGGCTCCATGCGTCAGGTGCGGGCGACAAATCGTCGGTGTTGGTTTCGCCAGGCACCTTGAACACGGTGACGGTGATTTTTTTCTCGACTTCAGGACGTGTGGTGAACCACTCGCCTTCGGCCCAGCTTTGCATGACTTCTTTGGCTTTGGCGTTGCCTGCCTTGGCTTTGTCGGCCACGTCGTTGAAGAAGTCGAACATCAACAAAGTTTTCTTCAAGGCTTCAGCGGCCACAGCGGCCACTTCAGCATCGTCGAGCAATTCGATCAAGGGGTGCACGTTGTAGCCACCCACCATCGTGCCCAATAACTCAGTGGCTTTGGACTTCGAGATCAAACCCACTTTGACTTCGCCGTGTGCCACAGCGGCCAAGAAAGAGGCTTTGACTTTGGCCGCATCGTCCACGCCGGGTGGCACGCGGTGGGTCAACAAGTCCATCAACACAGCATCTTCGCCTGCGGGTGGATTTTTGATCAACTCGATCAATTCAGCCGTTTGCTTGGCATCCAAAGGCAGTGGGGGAATACCCAGCGCTGCGCGCTCGGCTACGTGGTCACGGTAGGCTTTCAACATGGTTTTTTCTCCGGTCAGTCAAAGTTGCTAGATTTATCGCCCCGTGCCTGTCGTGTCGATCAGGCTGGGCGGGGGATTGGTTTTCATGTTCTCGGCAAAGGCCATTTGTTCAGGATTGGCGCACTCGTCGGCCAAACGACGGCCTTTGTTTTGGTCCATTAACATGGATTTATTGGCCAGTTGCAACCAGACAGCGCCCGCTTTGCGGTCTTCCAGACGGATAGCGCCAGTGGTCGTCGCCACGGGGTGCATGCGGTAGCGAAAGCCTTTGCTGTGCAAATAAAAATACCCTGGTTGCGATACATCAGCGTCCAGGCGCACAGTAGCGCCCAACTCGCACGCCAAGTGGCCTTGGTGAACGCGGTCTGCGATGGCCAACTCATCCGAACCCATGGGAGTCACGGGCTCCGCCTTGACGGGCGCTTTAGTCTTGACCGATTTGGGTTTGGCCTTCGTTTGCACAGAAGCGTTTTTGTAGGTCTGCGCTTGCACCCCAACAGACCCCATCAAAAAGGCCAGCGCCAGGATCACGGTCATTTTGGGCATGGTGACCATCTGTGAGGCGAAGGAACACGTCATGATGCGACAAGCTCCTTCGAGTGGCCGAGGTCTACAAAAAACGACTGCACCTGGGCAGGCAAACGGCGACCGGTCTGGTGCGCCCGTTCGAGCAATTGCCAGAAAAACCGGTAACTGGCCCGATCATGCAATTGGCCTGCATGGCTGATGGGTGCCCATTGGGCTTTCTGTGCGGCCAGAATGATTTCACTGGCCTGATCAATTTGCGCTTCACTGGGGGCCATGGCCTCCAGAATGGGGCGAATCTGATCGGGGTGAATGCTCCACATGCGGGTGTACCCCAGCTCACGGGCTGCTTTTTGGGCCGCTTGCCGGATCGCATCGGGGTTCTTGAATTCGGTGACCACGCAGTGTGAGGGCACTTTGCCGTGGGCGTGGCAAGCGCTGGCGATCTCAAGCTTGGCCCGCAGCACCAGCGGGTGCGTGAACTGACCTTGAATACCCATGCCATCAGCGGGTATCGCGCCCCCGTGGGCGGAAACAAAGTCCATCAGACCAAAGCTGATCGACTGCACACGCGGATGAGCTGCTATGTCAAAAGCGCGGTGCACCGCGGCAGGCGACTCAATCAACACATGCAAGGGTAAATCAACGGCCCCAGCTTGCAGCAAAGCGGCTTGTGCACGATCCACATCGGCCACGGTCTCAACCTTGGGCACCATGATGTGGGTAAGGAGATGCCCGGCTCGGCCCGCAATATGGGCCATGTCGGGATCAAAACTGGGGTGGTCCACAGGATGGACACGAACGGCCATGCGCGCGCTCGGATGAGCAGCGGTTGTGGTCAAAGCCAACTCAGTGACCAACGCGGCATGCTCTGCCTCGCCACCCACGGGGGCACCGTCTTCACAATCGAGGGTCACATCAAAAACGCAAGTACCAAACTCTTGCGTCATCTCAGCTTGCAGCTGCAAGCTTTTGCGCATCCGCGCTGCGACACCGCTGTAATGGTCACAGACCGGAAGGGTTACCCCCGAAGCCTGTGCCCCCAGCAGAACGTCGCGCGGATGGCTCACTCTATTTCTCTGTTGAGAATTAGATCAAGTGAGCAACGCCAGCTTGCTCGTCGGTCAACTCTTTCAGAGTCTTGTCGATGCAGCCTTGGCTGAACGCGTCGATTTCCAAACCTTCGACCACTTTGTATTGGCCGTTTTCGCAGGTCACGGGGAAACCGAACATCACGTCTTTAGGAATGCCATACCAACCTTGCGATGGGATACCCATGGTCACCCACTTGCCGTTGGTGCCCAAAGCCCAATCGCGCATGTGGTCGATGGCCGCGTTGGCTGCCGAAGCCGCCGAAGACAAACCACGTGCGTCAATGATGGCTGCGCCGCGCTTGCCAACGGTGGGCAAGAACACGTTGGCGTTCCACTCTTGGTCGTTGATCATGGCCTTGACCGACTCGCCCTTGATGGTGGCGAAGCGGTAGTCGGCGTACATGGTGGGCGAGTGGTTGCCCCACACGGCCAGCTTCTCGATCGAGGCGACGGCCTTGCCGGTCTTGGCGGCGATCTGGCTGGCGGCGCGGTTGTGGTCCAGGCGCAGCATGGCGGTGAAGTTCTTCGCGGGAAGATCCGGCGCCGATTTCATCGCGATGTAGGCATTGGTGTTGGCCGGGTTGCCGACCACCAGCACCTTGACGTTGCGCGAGGCGACCGCGTTCAGGGCCTTGCCCTGGGCGGTGAAGATCTGGCCGTTGATCGACAGCAGCTCAGCGCGTTCCATGCCGGCCTTGCGGGGCATCGAGC
>CAYRBW010000284.1:0-2934 GCA_964422575.1 uncultured Limnohabitans sp. | reverse complement strand
ACGCTGGCTTTTTTGACGAACAAATAGCCCCCCAGTTGGTGCATGGTTTCGGCGTAGGGCATGGCCATGCTGCGCCAGTAGTCGGTCACGGCGGTGTCAAAGTACATCAGGTAATGGCCGTTGAAGACGATTTTTTGCATGTCCACCTCGACCCAGCGCACGCGCATGCGGTGAGAAAAACGGAAGTCTTGGCGTTTCATGGGGTTACCTTTCAAAAGCGTGTTTCAAGGCCCGGCCCGCATCGGCGTGGGCCTTTAGGGCATCGGGGATGGCGTGGCCCATGGTGATGAAACCATGCACCACGCCTTTGTAGATTTCCAGGTCAACATGCACGCCCGCCATGCGCAGGGTGTCTGCGTAGCGCACACCTTCGTCCACCAAGGGGTCGCATTCGGCCAAACCCATCCACGCTGGTGCCAAGTCGCTGTGGTCGGGGGCGTTACCGGGGGCAAAGCGCCAGTCGTCGCGGTCGACGGGGTCAATGTAGCCGTCAAAAAACCAGTCGATGGTGGCTTTGTCAAGCATGAAGCCCTTGGCAAAAGTGTGGTGCGAGGCAGTGTCTTGGCGGCCACCGCAACCGGGGTAGAACAACAACTGCAAAGCCAGTTTCAAGCCCACATCACGTGCCATCAAGGCGCACACGGCGCTGAGTGTGCCCCCTGCGCTGTCGCCGCCCACCGCCAAACGGCGGGTGTCCAGCCGCATGGTCTGTCCGTTTTGGTGCAGCCAGTTCAGCGCATCCCAGCTGTCGTGCACGGCGGTCGGAAAGCGGTGCTCGGGGGCCAGACGGTAGTCCAGCGACACGACAGCGCAATGGCCGTGGCGTGAGAGCTGGCGGCACAGCACATCGTGCGTGGTGAGGCTGCCCACGGTGAACCCACCGCCATGGATGTAGAGCAGCACGGGCAATGCCGTGTCGTTTTGGGAGGCGTACAAGCGGGCGGGCATGGCGTGGCCGTCGCGTGTGGGGATGGTGAAGTTGTGCACCCGGTCCACATGCGGCGCAGGCTGTAGGTCGAGCATGGGGCCGCCAATGTCATAAAAGGCACGCGCTTGGGCGGGTGTCATGACGGCCATCGGGAGGCGGCCCGCGCGCTCAACGCGCTCGATCAGGCTGCGTGTGGCGGCGTTCAACAGCGATCGTGGGTTGGTGTGGTGGCTGCTCATGGGGCTGCAAAAAGGTCACAGGGTGCTGTTCGGTGTTGCCAACGTGACCTGCCAGGGGGGCGGGCAAGGTGGTCAAACTCGATTCCTGCATCAAAATGGGCTTTGATCGTACAACGCCCTGCCCAGCGGGTCTGTCACCTGTTCCCTATGGGGCCCATTAGTTTGGAGTTTTTGCATGTCTTTCATCAACTACGTCACCCAGATCCAGATCGATTTTGGCGCCGTCAAGCTGCTCCAGGCCGAATGCGAGCGCGTTGGCATCCACAAACCGCTGATCGTGACCGACGCGGGGGTGAAAGCTGCGGGCGTGCTGCAAAAAGCGCTCAACGCCCTGCCCGGCTTGCCCATTACGGTGTTTGACCAAACCCCATCCAACCCCACCGAATCGGCCGTGCGTGCGGCGGCATCCCTGTACAAGGCGCAAGGTTGTGATGGCTTGATCGCAGTGGGTGGCGGCTCGGCCATCGACTGCGCCAAGGGCGTGGCGATTGCCGTCAGCCACGAAGGCCCGCTCAAGACTTACGCCACCATCGAAGGCGGCTCGCTCAAGATCACCGACCGCGTGGCCCCCATCATCGCCGTGCCCACCACCAGCGGCACCGGCAGCGAAGTGGCGCGAGGCGCGATTTTGATCCTGGACGATGGCCGCAAAGTGGGCTTTCACAGCTGGTTCATCGTGCCCAAAGCCGCCATTTGTGACCCCGAACTGACCTTCGGCCTGCCGCCCATGCTCACGGCCGCAACCGGCATGGACGCGGTGGCGCACTGCATGGAAACCTTCATGGCCGCACCCTTTAACCCACCGGCAGATGGCATCGCGCTGGATGGCCTGGCCCGGGGCTGGGCCCATATCGAGCGTGCCACGGTCAATGGCCAAGACCGTGAAGCCCGCCTGAACATGATGAGCGCCAGCATGCAAGGCGCCATGGCCTTTCAAAAGGGATTGGGCTGCGTGCATTCACTCAGCCACAGCCTGGGCGGCGTGAACCCGCGACTGCACCACGGCACTTTGAACGCCATGTTTTTGCCGGCGGTGGTCAAGTTCAATGCGGTTGCCGAAACCGTGCAAAAAGAAAACCGCCTGAACCGCATGGCCCAAGCCATGGGCTTGCAAAGCGGCTCGGACATCCCCGATGCCATTCGGGACATGTGCGCACGTCTGGGCCTGCCCACCGGACTGGGGGCGATGGGTGTGACCGAAAGCCTGTTTGATGCGGTGATCACCGGGGCGCTGGCTGACCATTGCCACAAAACCAACCCGCGGATCGCATCGGCAGACGAGTACCGCGACATGTTGTTGACCAGCATGTGACCGCGCATGCCCCCAGGCTTTGAAATGACAAGCGCAGCCCGCAGGGCCATCATGGTCCGCCGAGCTTGCCCAACATGGTCGCTGCCTTTTTCTTCCTGTTGGTCAACTTGACCTGGGCCCGCTCCCGAGCCTGCGCTTTGGCCAATTGGCCCCTTGCTGCGGCGTCCCAAGCCAAGCGAGACCAGCGCACGGCCTCGCTGGGATCGTCAAACATCGCTTCGGGCGCAGACCAGTAAGACAAGGCCACGGGCTTGTCCTTCAAGGTGTAGGTGAAGGGGGTGCAGCCCCGCGCCTCAAAATCGGTGCGGTTTTGATCGTCCACTTTCAGGTACAAGCTATGGTCTGCAACCAGAGCGAACATCAAACCATCACGGTACAGACCATGTCCGCCAAACATGCGGCGGGCCGATACAGGGCCCCACCCTTCCAGCAGCTCCAGCACAAAGGCGATGAAG
>CAYRBW010000283.1:0-2941 GCA_964422575.1 uncultured Limnohabitans sp. | reverse complement strand
CCACGCTTCATGCCTTCTTCGCCCAAATACGCACCCCAAGTCCAGGCGGCGACCATCAGGTGGATGGTGTTGCCCTTGGGGCTGACGCCCAGCTTCTTGTCCCCGATCCAGGTCAGGGGACGGATGTAGCCACTTTCCAAGTTGTTCGCACGCACGACGTCGCGTTGGGCTTCATTGACCTGCTCTTTGGTGAAGGGGATCGCCATGCGCAGGATTTTGGCGCTATTGAACAAGCGGTCGGTGTGCTCTTGCAAACGGAAGATGGCGGTGCCTTGTTCTGTTTTGTAGGCGCGCACACCCTCAAAAGCGCCGCAGCCGTAGTGCAGGGTGTGGCTGAGCACGTGGATCTTGGCGTCGCGCCAATCGACCATCTGGCCGTCCATCCAGATTTTGCCGTCACGGTCTGACATCGAAGGAATGACAACGCTCATGAGAGAGTCCTTTTAAGAGGGTGCAATGAACAATGTAAAAAAGCATTTTAAGGGTTGGCGAAGGGCTGTCCTCTCGTGTGGAGCACGCGTTGAAGACGTGGGCTCAGGAGGCCAAATTCGAGGCTTCGGTGGATGTGCTTTCGCTGTCCGCTTCAGTGGCTGGGCGTTCTAGAGTCCAATCGCTCAGCTTGCCGCCCACAAAAGTGCAGGTCACGCTCGATTGGCCCGCATCGGTCCAGCGGTACACCTCGGGTTGAGCGCCCTTTTCGGTTTGTAATTCGCCCAGCGCACGTGTCATGGCGATCACATGCATCAAGGTGGCGCCTTTTTTCAACTTGGCATTGAGCATCACCGCGCTGGCCACGTGGCCGATCGGGCGGTCGGCGGCTTTTTTCAGAATGGCGACCATGCGCGTGAAGTGCAGCAACACCCACATGACCACGCCACCGACGGCCAGGGCGATGCCCGCCCATTCAAAGGCCTGCCAGGCTCCGATGGTGAAAACAACAATGGCCAGCGGTGCGAGGATTTTGGTGAAATTCATGAGGGAAGATTGTGCCTTGTCTGGTCAGCTTTTTTGACAATGTCTTCATTTAAGCCGGGCTTCATGAGAGCGCGGCAAACTTTGCGTTTCGTCATCAATGAATGGAGTGGTCATGTCACGAATGAAATGGATTGCCCTGCTTTTGCTGAGCAGCAGTTTTTTGGTCGCCTGTGGTGGGAGTGGGGGCCCGTCGGATGGTGAAAAGTCTGAAACTTGGTCAACGAATCCAGCGGGAGCGGCCACATTCACTGGAGTGTCCGCGGCATACCAAGGCCCTATCGCGGGGTTGGGCTCCATTGTTGTCAATGGTGTACGCTTTGAAACCACGGATGCCATGGTTTATGACGGCGATGACTTCAGCACCCACTATGACAGCAACAATGCGACGTATAACAGCCCATTGGCCTTGGGTATGACGGTGGCACTATTTGGCGATGTGGATGACACGCAAAACTTAGGCCGTGCCGCACGCATCCGTGTCGTGGGTGGTGTTCGCGGCACGATGAGTGCTGTGGACACAGTTGGTCTCACGCTGACTTTGCCAACACAAATTGTTCAGCTCAGCACCGCCACGACATATGGCGGAACAGCCGACGGCACATTGACAGGTACACCCATCACCAACTTGACGCAGCTGGCTGCACTGAGCAATCACCCGCTGCTCACTGTTTACGGGTTGCCGCAATCAGACGGTCGATTTTTGGCAACGCGTGTTGTGGTCACCAGCGCCTTGGTACATGCCATGGATGTGGCGGTACGGGGCACCATTACAGCGATAACGGGCAACAGCTACACCGTCAAAACAGATGCCAGCAACAGCATCACCGTCAACTGCAGCAGCTGCACCATTCAGCCGTCAGGCAGCACCCCGGTGGTGGGTGATGCTGTCAGAGCTTTGGCCACTGACATCAGCCAATGGAGTCAACCCACACTGACTGCAACACGTCTTCAGTTGGTCAATGCCTCGTATTTGACGAGCTTCCAAGGCTCGCCCAGCGCTGCCAGTTACGCCAAGATCAAAGGTGCAGCGGTCTTGGATGGTACCCGCTGGAGGGTTGGAGGCGTCGAAGTCGTCAGCAGCACCTCACTCACAGCGGGGACTGTGTACGAAATCAAGGGCACATGGAATGGTTCTGTGCTGACAGCGACGCGTGTTGAAGTCGAAGGCGATCGCAGCTTCAAGGACAGCCGTGGTGCCAATACAAGCTACAGCAACGAGTTTTACGGTGCCGTCAGCAATTTGAGCGGCAGCAGCTTCACGGTGCAAGGTGTGAGCGTGGATGCAAGCTCCGCTTATTTCCCGTACGGCTCTTCGGCAAGCCTCACCAATGGTGCGTTTGTTGAAGTCAAGGGTCGCTATGTCGATGGAAAACTGCTTGCCATCAAGGTGGAAATCAAGACGGCTTCTGGCAGCAGTGTCAGTGCGGGCCGCATTTTTGAAATGTATGGCCAGATCAGCGACTGGTCAGGGGTGGGTAACGCTTTCAAATTGACACGACTTGGCGCTGTTTACAACGCGCAATCTTCGATGAATACGAGGTTTGAGCACGGAGCCCCAGTCAACGGCAGTTATGTCGAAGCCAAAGGCTACATGGATGCCAACAATGTTTTCCAGGTCATCAAGCTGGAAGTGAAAAATGGCTACAGCGACCATGACGATTGAGCTTTAACCCAGCTCACGCACCACGTTCATGGCCTCCTCAATCCTTTCCACCGCATGAACCTGCATGCCGTGGATGGGGTTTTTGGGGGCATTGGCTTTGGGAATAACGGCGGTGGTATAGCCCAGCTTAGCGGCTTCTTTCAGGCGGTCTTGTCCGCGTGGGGCGGGGCGTACCTCGCCAGCCAGACCCACCTCGCCAAAAGCGATGAAGCCTTTGGGCAAGGCCTTACCGCGCAGGCTGCTGGTGATCGCCAGCATGACGGCCAAGTCGGCCGCCGGTTCACTGATGCGCACACCGCCCAC
>CAYRBW010000282.1:0-2970 GCA_964422575.1 uncultured Limnohabitans sp. | reverse complement strand
GGGTACGCTTGGTGCCTGACGCCGAAATCACCATGGAAGCGAACCCTGGCACTTTTGAAAAAGACCGTTTCAAAGCCTTCAGGCAGGCGGGCATCACCCGTTTGTCAATTGGGGTGCAAAGTTTTGACAATGCGCACCTGAAAGCGCTGGGCCGCGTGCACGACCGTGACCAAGCGCTGGTTGCCGTGACTGAGGCCGCGCAGGTGTTTGGCACCTTCAACCTCGACCTGATGTACGCCTTGCCGGGCCAGACGCTTGAACGCCTGACGCAAGACATCCAGACCGCGTTGGCGTTTGCGCCACCGCACATCTCGATCTACCACCTGACGATCGAGCCCAATACTGTGTTTGCCAAGTTCCCGCCTGCTTTGCCGGAAGACGATCTGGCCTACGAGATGATGGACCGCATCACCGAGCTGACAGGTTTAGCGGGGCTGAACCGTTACGAGGTCTCGGCGTATGCCAAGCCTGGTCATCCCTGCGCGCACAACTTGAACTATTGGCAGTTTGGCGACTATTTGGGCATTGGAGCAGGTGCACACAGCAAGCTCAGTTTTGCCCACAAGGTGCTGCGCCAAGTGCGCTACCGCGAGCCAGCGCTTTACATGCAGCAGGCCGTGAAGGGCGAGCCTGTCACACAAAGCGCCGAAGTGTCACGTCAAGAATTGCCGTTTGAGTTCATGCTCAACGCCCTACGCCTGCGCGAGGGTTTTGCCTTGGCCGATTACGTCGACCGCACCGGTTTGTCCGTCACCAGCATTCAGCAGGGTTTGGGGCAGGCCGAGAAATTGGGTTTGATAGGCCGAGACCTGCACCGCGTCTGGCCAACCGAGAAGGGCTTTGATTTCTTGAGCGATTTACAAGCCTTGTTTTTGGCTGAGGCAAAGTAAGTCCCCAACATCAGACCCAGACCATTAGAGGCGTTTAATTTTGATGCGTGAGAGCAAAACCGCACTGCCAAGTGCCAATGCGGTTGTTTCGATGCGTTCTTGGAGTTTCATGCAGCCAGGTTTTGGTGCGCCTGTTGCATCGATTGCCCAAGGTCATTGAAGTAATTCAATGTCCGTTGTGTCGGGATCAGGAGCTTGGCTCGGCGATCACCTTCCAGGCTCAAAGTGCTCAGCATGTCTTTTTCACGCAAACGGGTGATGCGCTTGTGCAGCGTGGCGGGCGAGCCCAAATCTGTCAAACCAATCGCTTCCCGAACCGTCATGGGTTGGTTTTCATACCAGCGCAAGACCACCTCTTGCAGCAGGGTCTTTTCGTTCGCATCCATTTCCATGCCCTCTGGCAAAGCCTGAATGATTCTGGCGAGCTGCAAGAACCGCAAGTAGGCTACCGTGAAAGGACTGCTGATTTTTTCCATAATGATTCGATTTTATCGAGTCTTCCAAACGCAATGCCATTGGCCTTCATTCTCAAAGGTGTCACTTTGGCGAAGATGTGTCGAGCTCTGTGCACGGCATGATGGGCTGAAAAGGCGTTGATCCCCTGGTGGTCAAGCCCTCGTTGAAATCAGCCTTTCAGGAGCTTCAAATGAAACACAAATTGGCCATCATCGGTTTGGGCATCATGGGGCGGCGCATGCTGGACAACGCTGCTAGCCACCCGGCTTTCGAGGTCTGCGGCGTCTGGGACCCATCGCCCGATTCTGTGGCCAAAACCCGGACCATGCTGCCAGATGTGCCGGCGGCAGACAGTGCCGAGGCGGTCATGCGCACCGCTGATGTGGTGTATCTGGCTTGCCCGCCGGGACCACGTAAAACCTATGCCTTGCAGGCCGCTGCAGCAGGGCGGGGCGTGTTCATGGAAAAGCCTTTGGGTACCGACAACGCCCAAAGCCGAGATCTGGTGACTCAGCTGGCCCGAGCCCGTTTGCCTAGCGTGGTCAATTTCACGCAGGCTGCGTCCCGCGGGTTTGACGAGTTGCGCCGCGCCATCCAAGCGGGTGAAACCGGTGAGTTGTTGGGCATCGACATCGTGGTGAACTACCCCTCTTGGCCCCGTGCTTGGCAAAAGGACGCCGATTGGTTGCGCCTGCGTCACGAAGGCGGCTACACCCGCGAAGTGATTTCGCACTTCTTGTTTTTGGCTGGGCGTTTTTTAGGGCCACTGACTTTGCAGCAGGCCTTGCCGCGTTACCCACAAGACCCCACCTTGTGTGAGTTGGACATGCTGGCCCGCTTGACCACCGCAGACGGCAAGCCCGTGACCATCATGGCCACCACGGGCGGCCAACAGCCAGACCGGCAAGAAGTCACGGTGCGTGGCAGCCGCATGAATCACCAGTTTCGGGAGTTTTACCAACTGTGGCGCTCAGACGGTGGCTCCTGGCAAGAAGCGCTGGACTGGACCATCGAAGACCCGCGCAGCAGCGCTTTGCAACGGCAATTGAGCGAAGTGGATCTGTGGCTAAAAGGCCTGCCGCACAAATTGGCCACGGCCGAAGAAGCGTTGGTGGTGCAGGAGTTGGTAGAAGCGATGCTGGTGGGCAAGACATGATGGGTGTGCTCCCATGCAAAACGCCCCTGAAAAGGGGCGTTTTGCATGGTGTGTATTTGGCGGAAGCGGTGAGATTCGAACTCACGGACCCTTTCGAGTCGCCGGTTTTCAAGACCGGTGCAATCGACCACTCTGCCACGCTTCCTTGGTGCTTAATTGTAACGAGTTACTGGGTGGATTCATGGTCGCGTGCAGAACATGGTACTTAAAAGTGGTTCAAGCAGTTTCAGACTCACTCACCCTGCGAGCCGCGGTGCGCCCAGCCGGTGGTGTGTTTTTCGATGGCGCTGAACAGTTCGTACATGATCATCGCCATCGCGCCCACCACCACCAGTCCCGAGAAGGCCAGGCCCATTTGCATGGCCGAGCCGGCTGAAATCAGCAGGTAGCCAATGCCTTCGTTGGAGGCCGTCATCTCGGACACGGTGGTGCCCACAAAGGCCAGGGTGATCGCCACTTTGAGTGAAC
>CAYRBW010000281.1:0-2986 GCA_964422575.1 uncultured Limnohabitans sp. | reverse complement strand
TCAGGGCCAGCGCGATCCAGCCCTTGCCGGCCACCATGCCCTCGACCCACAGCGGGGTGTAGCTCACCGAGATGTAAGCCCCTGCCAGGCCGCACAGAGCGCCCCCCGCCACGACAGCAGCCAAACGGATGCGGCGCACCGGGTAGCCCAAGGCATGCGCGGATGCAGGGGACTCACCCACGGCACGAAGCACCAAACCGGTGCGACTGCGGTAAAGGAACCAAATCAAGGCCAACACCAGCAGCATGGCCACGTAAACCAGTGGGTGCTGCTTGAAAAACGCGGGGCCCAGCAAGGGAATATCAGACAGGCCAGGAATGTCAAATTGAGGACGCTCAGGCAGTTTTTCCTTGACATAGCCAATGCCCACAAAGGCCGAAAATCCCACACCAAACAGACTCAACGCCAAGCCGGTAGCGTATTGGTTGGTATTCAACCAAATCACCAACACCCCAAAAATGGCCGCCAACACCGCACCGGCCCCCATGCCCGCGGCAAACCCCAGCCAGTCGTTGCCGGTGTGCACCACGCAAGCAAAGCCCGCAATGGCCGCGCACAGCATCATGCCCTCGGCACCCAGGTTGACCACCCCAGCTTTTTCATTGATCAGCAAACCCAAAGCGGCCAGCGCCAGCACAGTGCCCGCGTTCAAGGTCGCGGCGACCAGCAATGCATAAGACTCCATCACAGGCCTCCTTTCTTGGTGGCTACCCAGCGCAGGCGGTAAGCCACCAGCGTGTCACACGCCAGCAAACAAAACAGCAACAAACCCTGGAACACGCCAGTGATCGACTTAGGCAGCCCCAGGCGGGACTGCGCCAGCTCGCCGCCGATGTAGAACATGCTCATCAACACCGCCGACAGCACCATGCCTGCCGGGTGCAAGCGCCCCACAAAGGCCACGATGATGGCGGCGAATCCATAGCCAGCAGGCACATAAGGCGTGAGCTGCCCGATGGGTCCAGCCACCTCCAAAGCGCCAGCTAAACCCGCCGCCCCACCCGAAGTGAGCAGTGCCACCCACAGCGCCTTGCGCGAAGAAAAGCCCGCATAACGCGCCGCCGCCGGGGCCAGACCACCCACTTGTTGGGCAAACCCGGCGCGGGTGCGGAACAAAAACACCCACAGCAAACCCGCACCGACCAGCGCCAGCAACAAGCCCACGCTGACACGCGAGCCGCTCATCAAACGCGGGATCTGCGTGACGGCCTCAAAGGTTTTGGATTGTGGAAAATTAAAACCCGCCGGGTCTTTCCAGGGGCCATACACCAAGTAACTCAGCACCATGTCGGCCACATACACCAACATCAAGCTGACCAAAATCTCGTTGGCATTAAAACGATCGCGCAGCAGCGCCGTAACCCCCGCCCAGAGCATGCCGCCCAAAATACCCGCCAGCAGCACCGCCAGCACGATCCAGCGGCCCGTGTCTTTGCCGGCCAAGAGCGCCACACCCGCCGCGCACACCGCACCAATGACAAACTGCCCTTCGGCACCGATGTTCCACACGTTGGAGCGAAAGCACACCGACAAACCCAGCGCAATGATGAGCAAGGGCGTGGCCTTGACCATCAACTCGCCCAAGGCATAGCCGGTTTTGACGGGCTCCCAAAAGAACATTTGCAGACCACGCAGCGGGTCTTTGCCCAGCGCCATGAACAGCGCCACACCCAGCAGCACCGTGAGCACCAGCGCCAGCACCGGCGAGGCATAGGTCCACAGGCGCGAGGCCTGGGGTCGCAATTCAAGCTTGAGCATGCTGGGCCTCCTGGACTTGGGCTGCGGTGTCCGGCCACAGGCCACTCATCCACTCGCCAATGCGCTCTACCGTGGCCTCGGCCCTGGAAAGTGGCGGCGACAAACGACCCTTGGCGATCACATGCATGCGGTCTGACAGTTCAAACAATTCTTCCAACTCCTCACTCACCACCAACACCGCGCAACCGGCATCGCGCAGCGCCAAAATTTCGGCGCGAATCTGCGCCGCCGCACCCACGTCCACGCCCCAAGTGGGTTGCGCAACGATCAGGAGTTTCGGGGTCGCGCTGATCTCGCGCCCCACAATGAACTTTTGCAAATTGCCGCCCGACAGCGACTGCGCAGCAGCATCCGGCCCAGAGGCCTTGACCTTGAAGCGATCGATGATGCTGCGGGCCTGATCGGCCAGCGCCCCCATGCGCACCCAACCGCCTGCACCCAGCGCTTCGCTGCGGGTGAGCAGCAGGTTTTGCGACAAACTCAGCGAGGGCACAGCGCCCCGTCCCAACCGCTCTTCGGGCACAAAGTGCAGGCCCATCTGCCTGCGCGGCACCGGCCCCAAGGCCGCCACCGGCTGGCCCAACAAGCTCACGCTGGCCGCGCCGCACTGCGCGCCCGCACGGGTGTCTTCACCCGACAAGGCCCACAGCAGCTCTTTTTGGCCATTGCCCGACACGCCCGCCAGGCCCACCACCTCGCCTGCACGCACCTGCAAATCCATGCCATCCAGGTCCACCCCAAACGGGTCTTGCCGCGTGAGGGTCAAGCCCTTGACCGCCAAAACCACCGCACCCGGTTCACGCGCCACATGCTGCAAAGCCGGTGGCTCGGCCCCAATCATCAAGCGACTGAGACTGGCGTTGGACTCTTCTCGCGGATCACACACGCCCGTCAACTTGCCGCCACGCAGCACGGTGCAGGCGCTGCACAGCGCCCGAATCTCGTGCAGCTTGTGCGAGATGTACAAAATGCTCACTCCCTGGCTGACCAACTTGTGCAGCACCACAAACAACTTTTCGACCGCTTGCGGCGTCAGCACCGAAGTGGGCTCATCCAGAATCAACAGCTTGGGTTCGGTCAACAGTGCGCGGATGATCTCCACCCGCTGCATCTCGCCCACACTCAAAGTGTGCACCGGGCGCTCGGGCTCCAGGTCCAGGCCGTACTCGCTGGCCTTGGCCACGATGCGCTCGGTCACCTCGGCGAGGCTCAGGGTTTTGTCCAAACC
>CAYRBW010000280.1:0-2998 GCA_964422575.1 uncultured Limnohabitans sp. | reverse complement strand
ACGGCGGAGTGCGACCTGCACGACCTGCTCGACAAGCCGATCGGCACCTGCAGCAAGGGCCAGAAGCAGCGCGTCGGCATGGCGCAGGCGCTCCTGCACGATCCCGAGGTGCTGATCCTCGACGAGCCGACCACCGGCCTCGACCCGAACCAGATCCGCCACGTGCGCGAACTGGTCAAGAAGCTCGGCCAGACGCGCACCATCCTGCTGTCGACGCACCTGTTCCAGGAAGTCGAGGCGATGGCCGGTCGCGTGCTGCTGGTCAACGAAGGCAAGCTCGCCTTCGACGGCACGCCCGCCGAGTTCAAGGCGAAGGGCGGTGGCCAGATGGACCAGGCCTTCCACAACCTGACGACGCACGCCTGAGGCCCGCCATGAACAAGAACATCGTGCTCGCCGTCGCCAAGCGCGACCTGCGCAGCTGGTTCACGAGCCCGGCCAACTACGTGTTCGTGGTGCTGTTCGCCGCCGCGTCCTGCGCCTTCCTGGTGCTGTCGCCGGCGTTCTTCCTGAACAACCTCGCCAACCTCGACACCCTCAACGCGGCCTTCCCGGTGGTCGCCGGCGTGTTCGTGTCGCTGGCGACGATGGGCATGTGGAGCAGCGAACGCTCGCACGGCACCCAGGAGCTGCTGTTCACGTTGCCGGCGACCGACTTCGAGCTGCAGCTCGGCAAGTTCGTCGCCTACGTGGCGATCTACACCGCGTCGCTGGCGTTCACGCTGGTGCTACCGCTGGTGCTGACGTGGCTCGGCAATCCCGATCTCGGTCAGCTGTTCGCCAACTACGTCGGCTTCTGGCTGCTCGGCGTGATGCTGGTCGCGGTGACGACGATCGGTTCGCAGTTGACCAACTCGGCGACGATCGCCGCCCTGCTCTCGCTCCTGTTGTGCGCCGTGGTGCTCGGACTCAGCTACCTGCTCGAGTTCTTCGGGGCTGACGTTGATTTCCATGCGCAACAAGGCAGCGCCCATGGCTTTGCCCAAGTTGTCCAGGCGCAGGTTGCGCGCGCCGCCGCCTTGCAGGGCGTTGTGCAGCACAAATTTCAAGGCCAGAATGTTCGGCAGTGCCCAGCCGTCCACCTGCCCCGCAAGCCAAGGTTCAAAGTGCGTTTGCACTTTGGCAGCGGTGACCTCACGCTCCAAAATGCGGTATCCCGCTTCGTTCCAGGCGAACAAGCCAAAGTCCACCCAGTCGGCTTTGTCGCCGCTGCGGGCGTGGGCCAGTTGAACCAGTGGTATGTGGAGTGTGGTATTCATGCTTGCACCTCCAGCATTTCAACCTGTGCTTTGACAAGATGTCGATCGATGAGCGTGGGCCAAATGCCCAGCAACTCGCTGCTGTTGTTCATGCCCTGAAAGCCACAGGTGTAGGCTGGGCCGCTGAGCGCCATCCAGGGAAAAAGCCTAGCAAAGCCATCGGCAGCGGCTTTGCTGGGCGTGCGCAAAACCATGCGCACCCAAATTTCAGGGCGTTCGTTGAGTTCGGCAGCGAGGGGCAAAGGTGTCAAAGCACCGTGGGCCGAATTCAGGCCGGGGTACTCCACAAACAACTCATCAAAAGGAATTTTCTG
Source organism: uncultured Limnohabitans sp. (assembly GCA_964422575.1). Classification (GTDB taxonomy): domain Bacteria; phylum Pseudomonadota; class Gammaproteobacteria; order Burkholderiales; family Burkholderiaceae_C; genus Limnohabitans_A. The sequence continues at coordinate 1,425 of CAYRBW010000280.1, read as the reverse complement.
TTCTTCCAGTTGTGTGCGGATGATGGCTTCGGCTGCTTGCACTTTGTCCCAGGCGTCGGGCCACGAAAACCCCCAAGTGACGTCGGCTTTGAAGCCATCTTTGTAGCCCGCCACGACCTTGAGTTGGTCAGTGGGTGCGCTCCCTTGTGCGCCTGTCAATCGCACCCGGTTGTGGCCTACATCGCGCAGTTCAATCTGGCCCATGTCCAGCACGACATCGGGTGAAAAATAGGCATGCGGGTTGTGCACTTCATACAGCAGCTGTTGGCGCACCGTGTCAAAGTTGACCAAGCCGCCAGTGCCGGGCGCTTTGGTGAGGATGGCCGTGCCATCGGCAAAAACTTCGGCGATCGGGTAGCCCATGTGCGCCAGATCAGGGATGCTTTGCCAATGGCTTTGATCGCCAAAATTGCCCCCACTGCCTTGACCCGAGCACTCCAGCAAATGCCCGACCGTGAGGCCTTGGGCCAGACGGTTGAAGTCTTCGCTCGTTTGTGCATCGCCGAGTTTCCAGCCCAAGCCATGTACCAGCGGGCCCAGAAAAAGCGCTGCATCTGCCACACGCCCGGTGATCACGATGTCGGCACCTTGGTCCAAGGCATCCACGATTGGTTGCGCTCCTAAGTAGGCATTGCCAAACACCAGACGGTCGCGAACGCTGTTCAGATCGTTGCCGTTCATCATGTGGTCAAAGCCAGTTTGCGCATCTTGTAATTGGCTCAGCACATCGTCACCAGAGATAACGGCAATGCGTGGGCGCCATCCCTTGCTGACCAGTGCGGTTCGTACGGCCTGGGCCGCACCCATCGGGTTCAAGCCGCCCGCGTTGCAAACAAAGCGCACACCACGCGGCTGCATCAAAGGCCACAAGCGCAACAGCATGGGCACTACATCACAGGCATAGCCGAGGTTGGGGTCTCGTTGTCGGTCTTTTTGCAGGATGGCCAAGGTCAGCTCGGCCAAATGGTCGCTGGCGATGAACTGCACTTGGCCACGCTCAATGCTGGCGACCACGGGTTCCCAGTTGTCGCCGTAAAAACCAAGCCCGGAGCCGATGCGTATGGAGGGTGTCATGTGACCATCTTGCGAGCTCTCACGTCACTGTGGATGGGGGACAACCCCTAGTGTCAGTCTCATGAAAGACAGACACAATCGCACGACCGTTCGCAAATGTCGAAACGCATTCGAGCTGCGCGGTTTAGGCATTCGCAGAACGGTAGAAGTACAACAAGGAGACAAGCGTGCAATTGCTGCAACTGCTGATCAGCGGTGTGGCCCAGGGCTGTATTTACGGACTCATCGCCCTGGGTTTCGTGCTGATTTACAAGGCCACCGAAACGGTGAGCTTTGCCCAGGGCGATCTGATGATGGTCGGTGCCTTCGCGGGCCTGGCTGCCATGACCTGGCTGGGTTTCCCGTTCTGGG
>CAYRBW010000279.1:0-3001 GCA_964422575.1 uncultured Limnohabitans sp. | reverse complement strand
GGGGCTTGCTGGGTACCGGAGGTTTGATCGGCTTGCTGTCAGGTTTGGTGGGCGCTGGTGGCGGCTTCATCAGCGTGCCCTTCATGACCTGGTGCAATGTGGCCATTCACAATGCGGTGGCCACCAGTGCAGCCTTGGGCTTCCCGATCGCGCTGGCCAATGTCTTGGGCTACATCGTCAGTGGTCAAAGCGTTCAAAATCTGCCTGCTTACAGCTTTGGTTACCTGTGGTTGCCGGCCTTGGTGGTCATCGCCGTGTGCAGTGTGCTGATGGCGCCAGTGGGTGCCGCCACCGCGCACAAGTTGCCGGTCAAACAACTCAAACGCGTGTTCGCCAGCGTTTTATATTTGCTAGCGGCCTACATGCTCTACAAGGGTTTGACGGCCTGAGCGTGAAAAAGCAGCGGGTTGATTCAGCCTTTTCCGGCAGAACGCATCAGGGCATCAAGGCGTCACACACCAAGGTGCCTGATCGTGCACCAAGCCCATCCACAAAGCCCATGCAGATACGGCCGACAAAGCCAAACCAGCCACCCGCATGCCCCAGGCACCATCGCCTAAAGTTTGCATGCGCAAAAACAGCCAAGGGCCTGCCCACAAGCTGATGCTGCTGCCCATAGCAAACAATGCCATGGTGAGGGCTCCCTGCACAGGCTGACTGGTCAGAGCGGCCACCATCAAGGCGGAATACAGCAAACCGCAAGGCATCAAGGCCCACAAGCCCCCCACCATCCAGGGTGCCGCACGGCCCCAGTGGGCATTGAATGCGCGCACCTTGGCCCAGAGCTTACGCGCCAGGCCATCGAGCCAGACGGGCTGTCTGGCCTGCAACATCAAGAACAACCCCAACACGAATGCTGTGATGTGCAGCAGTGTCCAGAGCGGTCGAATGGCCGCGGACTGGGTTGTCAACCAACCCAAACCTTGGACGCTGGCAGCAGCCACGCCGCCCAAAAGGGCATAACCGCCCAAGCGGCCGAGCTGAAATGCGAGCAAGGCTTGACCGCGACGCTCACCTGCCGCCTGCCCAAGCCCTGCACAGGCCGCGCCGCACATGGCCACACAGTGTGGACCACCCAATACGCCCATCATCAAGGCCGTGATGGCCAAAGAACTTTGCATTGAATTTTGTCTGTCAGTTAACAAAGCGCATTGTCCGCGATGCACACGGTTTGAACCTCTGACTGGCTCAGATGATTTTGGAAAAGCGTGTTCTGTTGCGGTCAGCCTGCAAATAACGGTCGAACACCATGGCCACACCGCGCACAAAAAACCAGCCCATGGTCGTGACCTGAATGCCAGCTTCATTGAGCTGCACCAGGCCTTGGTCCTGAAGCACCTGCAGCTGCTCCAGTTCTTTGGCAAACAGACTTTTGAAATCGACCAACCATGCGAGGTTGATGGACTCGTATTGCAAATGCCCTTGGCACATCAGCGCCATGATGACTGAGCGGCGAATCAGGTCGTCACGGGTCAATGCCAAGCCCCGCACAACAGGCAAATGGCCTTGATCGAGCAGGTCGCAATACTCCTCCATGGTCTTGGCATTTTGGCTATAAATCGCCCCTACCCGACCGATGGAAGACACGCCCAATGCGATCAAATCACAGTCGGCCTGCGTGCTGTAACCTTGGAAATTGCGGTGCAAGCGACCTTGCCGCTTGGCAACAGCCAATGCATCATCCGGCAAAGCAAAGTGGTCCATGCCGACATACACATAACCTGCATCCACCAAAGCATCCAGTGAGCGCGAGAGCATTGACACTTTGTCGCCGCCCGCGGGCAACTCTTGCGCATGGATGCGACGTTGGGGTTTGAATCGTTCTGGCAAGTGTGCATAGGCATACAAAGCAATGCGGTCAGGTCGCAACTGCTTGATTTGTGCCAAGGTCCGGTCAAACGATTCAGGTGTTTGCAGTGGCAAGCCATATATCAAGTCCACATTGACCGACTCAAAGCCCAAACGACGCGATGCCTCTACCAACTTGAAAACTTGCTCGACGGGTTGAATTCTGTGAATCGCTTTTTGCACAGCAGGGTCAAAGTCCTGCACCCCAAAACTCAGGCGGTTGAATCCCAGTTCAGCCAAAGCGGCCAGGCGATTTTCGTCGACGGTGCGTGGATCCACTTCGACCGAATACTCACCTCCGGGGACAAATTCAAAATTTTTCCGAAGCATGGTCATGAGTTGGTGCAGCTCTTCATCGCTCATGAAGGTGGGTGTTCCGCCACCAAGGTGCAATTGACTGACCGATTGCCCCTGCCCAAGGTTCTGGGTGTGCAGCTCAACCTCTTTGGTCAAATAGCGCAGATAGTCTGCAGCACGTTCTTTGTGTTTGGTGATGATTTTGTTGCAGGCACAGTAATAGCAAAGTGATTCACAAAAGGGAATGTGCACATACAAAGACAAAGGCAGTTGTTTGCCAACCAAGCCGGACTTGCGCTGCGTCAAGGCCTGAACATAGTCGGCTTCACCGAAGGCCTCAACAAAACGATCAGCTGTTGGATAAGAGGTGTAGCGTGGCCCCGGTACGTCGAAGCGTGTCAGCAATTCAGGCGTGATGACAGACATCTGGATGCCCCTCTTTAAAACGAGTTCATAACAAGTGAGGCACTGTGCCTGCTGATGGCCCAACCTGCATTGACTCACATCAAGGGGGCTACATGTTTTTGATGATTTTCGGCAGAGACAGGGTATACCCACCTTTGATGTTATTTTTTGGGTTTATGCTTAAGACTTGATCCAAGGCAACTCCATTGCTCAACTGTGAGATAAACCATGCATCCCCAAGCCATCAAAGTCGCCTGCTCCAACTGCAACTTGCGAGAGTTGTGCATGCCCGTGGGTCTGACGGATCAGGATTTGAACCGTCTGGACGATCTGGTGGCCGTGCGACGCAAGGTCAAACGTGGCGACACTTTGTTCACCAATGGTGAAAAGTTCACATCGCTGTACGCCATCCGCACCGGGGTGTTCAAGACCTGCGTGACGGCCGAGGACG
>CAYRBW010000278.1:0-3005 GCA_964422575.1 uncultured Limnohabitans sp. | reverse complement strand
TCAAAAACACACTCAGTGCAATGTACGGGTAGAGGCCAAAAATGAAATGGTCAAAGTAGCTCATACTGAAACTCCCGGCGTGTGGCTGGATGCCTTTTTCAAGAAATGAATGGGTTGGACATCACCCGGACGGGCCTGGCCACGCGTGCTACAGCCATCAAAGGCTTCGGGCTCGCTCCAGCTGTCGTCGAGTGACTCTTCCGCGGCTATCGCAACGGCTTGGGCTTTGTGACCTGCCAGCTCGAGCACGGCAGCCACCACCACGGCGTAGGGGCTTTCACGTTTGAGCAAGGCACTGAAGATGGCGTTCAAGATATGCGCCATTTCACCCAAGAATGCTTTGGCCACCTCAGGCGTTTGGGTTGAAGCGAACTCCAACACCACGCACAAATGGTCAGGCAACTCTTCTGGGGCAAGGAGCAAGCCCGATTGCTCATACGTTTTGGTGAGATCGATCATGGCCGGACCACGGTCGCGAGAGTCGCCGTGCACATGTTCAAACAAGTGCAGACAAGTCGCACGGCCACGGTCGAAGGTCTCGACGTAGCGCGACTCGGCATCCAATGTGTCGAGACGCAACAGGTGCGTGACCAAGGCTTGCAGTTCGGTGCGACGGGCCAAGCCAAGCGCGCTCTCTTCTTCGAGCACCGGCAACAGCAGGGGGAGTTGCTGGCGCAACTCAGCGTCCGGATACGACAGCAACTGCGACAACACGCGTAGGGAATAACGAATGGGTTTCATGGGGAACCTCGATTTAGACGACAGGTTGAATCGGAATCGTGCGGCGTTTGTCACCGCCAAACAAACTGGCATCGGACTGCCCATCAGAGCAACCATTGCCAAACGAGAAGCCGCAGCCACCACGCACATCAAAGGCGTTTTCTGCATATTCACGGTGCGAGCTTGGGATCACAAAGCGATCTTCGTAATTCGCGATGGCCATGATTTGGTACATCTCTTCGACTTGAGCGACGGTCAACCCGGTTTGCTCCAACACGGCATAGTTCTCGACACCATCCACATGTTTGCCGCGCTGGTAGGCGCGCATGGCCAACATGCGTTCGAGGGCACGGGTGACGGGGGCAATGTCGCCAGCTGTCAGCAAATTCGCCAAGTACTGGACGGGGATGCGCATTTGCGACACATCAGGCAACTCGCCGTTCATGCCGACATGGCCGGCATTGGCCGCCGCCGTGATGGGTGACAACGGTGGCACGTACCAAACCATCGGGAGCGTCCGATATTCGGGGTGCAGTGGCAACGCGACTTTCCAATCAATCGCCATTTTGTAGACCGGGCTGTTGCGCGCACCTTCGAGCCAAGACTCGGGGATGCCGTCTAAGCGTGCTTGCTCAATCACCTTGGGATCATGCGGGTTGAGGAAGATGTCGAGCTGGGCTTGGTACAAGTCCTTTTCGTTCTCCGTGCTAGCGGCTTCAGCGATGCGGTCTGCGTCATACAGCACCACACCGAGGTAGCGGATACGCCCCACGCAAGTCTCTGAACACACCGTGGGTTGACCCGCTTCGATGCGTGGAAAGCAGAAGATGCACTTCTCTGCTTTGCCACTTTGCCAGTTGTAATAAATCTTCTTGTAAGGGCAGCCGCTCACGCACATGCGCCAACCGCGACACTTGTCTTGGTCGATCAAAACGATGCCGTCGTCTTCACGCTTGTAGATCGATCCTGACGGGCACGAGGCCACACAGGTCGGGTTCAAGCAGTGTTCGCACAGGCGTGGCAAATACATCATGAAAGTGTTTTCAAACTGGCCGACCATCTCTTTTTGGACTTGGTCGAAGTTGGCGAGGTTGGCGTCTTTGTTACGCTTGCTGAACTCGCCGCCCAGAATCTCTTCCCAGTTAGGACCCCATTCGATCTTCTGCATGCGTTGACCTGTGATCAAGCTGCGTGGGCGTGCCGTGGGGGTGGCCCTGGACTCGGGTGCACTTTGCAGGTGCTCGTAGTCATAGGTGAACGGTTCGTAGTAGTCGTCGATCTGAGGCATGTTGGGATTCGCAAAAATGCGCATCAACAGCTTCCACTTGCCACCCTGCTTGGGTTCGATCGAACCATCGGCCTTACGGGTCCAACCACCATTCCATTTGTCTTGGTTTTCCCACTCTTTGGGGTAGCCAATGCCGGGCTTGGTCTCGACGTTGTTGAACCAAGCGTATTCCACGCCGGGACGGCTGGTCCACACATTTTTACACGTGACCGAACAGGTGTGGCAACCGATGCATTTGTCCAGGTTCAGGACCATGGCAATTTGTGCGCGTATTTTCATATGTATCTCCTTCAAACCTGAACCGTTGCAGGCGCTTCGTCATCTAACCAATCAACCTTGAGCATCTTGCGAACCACGACAAATTCGTCGCGGTTGGTGCCAATGGTTCCGTAGTAGTTGAAGCCGTAACTGAACTGGGCGTAGCCACCAATCATGTGGGTTGGCTTGGTCACGATGCGCGTCACTGAGTTGTGAATACCGCCCCGGATGCCGGTGATTTCCGAGCCCGGGGTGTTGATCGTTTTTTCCTGAGCGTGGTACATCATCACCATGCCACGATTGACACGTTGACTCACCACAGCACGGGCGGCAATCGCACCGTTGCTGTTAAACAATTCCACCCAGTCGTTGTCGACGATGCCTGCGCTCTTCGCATCATCTTCACTCAGCCAAATCACAGGCCCACCGCGGTTCAGCGTCAGCATGTGCAGGTTGTCGCTGTAGGTGCTGTGGATGCCCCACTTCTGGTGCGGCGTGATGAAGTTGAGGCTGATCTCCTTGTTGCCGTTGGGCTTGCGGTCGATCATGTCGCCCACGGTCTTGAGGTCGACCGGCGGGCGGTAGCTGGAGAGGCCTTCACCGAAGGCCAGCATCCAGGGGTGGTCCAGGTAGAAGTGCTGGCGGCCGGTGAGTGTGCGCCATGGGATCAGCTCGTGCACGTTGGTGTAGCCGGCGTTGTAGGACACCTTCTCGCTCTCCAAGCCGCTCCAAGTGGGCG
>CAYRBW010000277.1:0-3005 GCA_964422575.1 uncultured Limnohabitans sp. | reverse complement strand
TCGCCATCGAGGCCATCAAGAAGCACAAGTCGGCCTACCTGATGGCCGTGGGCGGTGCAGCCTACCTCGTGTCCAAAGCCATCAAACACGCCCAAGTGGTAGGCTTTGCCGACATGGGAATGGAAGCCATCTACGAATTCGACGTAGTCGACATGCCCGTCACCGTGGCGGTGGACGCGGGCGGCACCAGCGCCCACATCACGGGCCCGGCCGAGTGGCAAAAGCGCATCGCCACCGGTGAGTTCAAAGGCATTGGTGTCACGGCTGCCTGATGCGTGCATTCTAAAAAGGCCGCATCAGCGGCCTTTTTTAGCCCTCCAACCACCTCACGCATCCACCGAAACCAATGACATGAGCCCAGCGTCCCACCCCATCGGGATTTTTGACAGCGGTATCGGTGGCTTGAGCGTGTTGCAGGCCTTGCAAAGCGCATTGCCGCACGAGCAGTTTGTGTATCTGGCAGACAACGCACACGCACCTTACGGCGAAAAAACCGATCTGTATGTCCGTCAACGCACGCACGCCATCACCGAGCATTTGCTGTCACAGCATCAAATCAAGGCCCTGGTGGTGGCCTGCAACACCGCAACTGCTGCTGCCATTCATGAGCTGCGCACGCGCCATCCGCACCTGCCACTGGTGGGGGTAGAGCCCGCCCTCAAACCTGCCCTGGCCACCACCCAAACGGGTCATATTGGCGTGATCGCCACACAGGGCACCGTGGCGAGTGAAAAATTTGCGCGATTGCTAGACTCCGTCCAAGAGCAAGCAAAATTCACAGTCCAAGCATGCAATGGACTGGCATTGGCCATCGAGGAAAGCACTCTGCCCGGCTCAACCGAAGAGGCTGGCCAACGCATCAACGAACTGCTGGTGCAATACACATCGGCCATGGGCTCTTTTGGGACCGCCCCCGGTCAAATGGACACCTTGGTGCTGGGTTGTACACATTATGTGTTCGTGGAAAAGCAGCTGAAGTCCTTGCTGGGGCCAGAAGTGAAATTAGTGTCCACCGGCGAGGCACTGGCACGTCAAACACATCGATTGCTCGAAGCCGCAGGACTGCTTCGTTCAGATCCTGCCCCGCTATCGGCGGCGAAGCGCATGCGTTTATTCACCACAGGGGACTTGCATGGACTTCAGGCCGCTGCAAAGCGCTGGCTGAGTCTGCCGCATGAGGCTTGCCACAAAGCGCCTCCTTCGGTCTGAGGGCCAGGCCCTCATCCGCCGTGACGATCAGTCTGTACTCATTCCCATCGCCATGCGGCGACCGCGCTCCACGTTGACTGGCATCAGCAAGACAAAGCCCAGCACGAACAGCAAAGAAGTCGAGCCAATCGCCAAGCGCTGATTCCCATCACTCAGCCAAGTGATCAAGCCATAGGTCAGCGGGCCCAAAATGCTGGCCAACCGAACAGCAAACGTCCACAAACCAAAGAACTCACCCAAGCGATCAGGGGGCACCATCAGACCCGCCAGCGCGCGGCCCGAAGACTGACTGGAGCCCATGCAAAAACCAGCAACCCCAGCCGCCCACCAGAACGTGGCTTTGTCGGTGGACAGCGCCGCAATGAAACACGTGGCCACCCAGCCCAACAAGGTCAGGGACAAGGTCAGTTTATGTCCCAAGCGGTCTTGCACATGACCAAACAACAATGCACCAACAAAGGCCGCGATGTTGAGCACAAAGATCAACACCATGGTTTCTTGTGGCTGAAACCCGATGACCTGCTCCGCGTAAATGGCGGCCAGGGTGATGGCCACAGCCACACCGCCTTGGTAAGCCACAGCGCAGGCAAGCAGTTGTGTGAAATCACGGTATGGCAAGGCCTCGCGCAGTGTCTGACCTAAGCGGTGCAGGCTTTGCATGACCGACTGACTGGGGTGATCGGGTCGAGCTGGTGAATGTTCGCGCAGCAAGGCAAAGGTCACCCAAGCTGCACCACCATAAACAGCCGCAGTGATCAGCATGGTCACAGGCACAAACTGGCTGCCGGTCTCGCCGCGCGACTGCGCAGCCAGCACATAAGCCAAGCAGACGCCCAACGTGAGCATGCCGCCGATGTAGCCCAAGGACCAGCCCCAGCCGCTCACACGGCCCATGGCCTCAGGCTTGGCCAGTTCCGGCAAAAACGAAGCGGTCAGTGACTCGCCATATGAAAAGAATGTGTTTGATAACACCAAGATGAACAAGCCAAAAACCACTTGACCCGGCCCCACCATGGCCAAAGCCGCCGTGCTGAGGACGCAGCCTACAGTGACCCACAGCAGCAAACGTTTTTTGCCCGCCACACGATCTGCCCACGCGCCCAAACCAGGCATGGTGAGCATCACAATCAAATAAGACAGACTCAGGCCTGAAGTCCACGCCAATGTGGCCCAGTCTGCACCATCAGCCACGCCGCCTACAAAATAGGCAGCAAAAACCGCCGTGATGACAACCGTGGAATAGCCCGAGTTGGCAAAGTCGTACATGGCCCAGCCAAACACCTCGCGCATGCGCACGCCAGGATTGAGCGCATCGCGCGAGAACAAGGAGGCCATAAAGACTTTCAGTGAAGGTGACGAGGGCGTCGACCACCGCCACCGTGGCCGCTGTTGTTGCCACCCGAACCACGGGGTGGTTTGCCCAACTCCAATGAACTGACCAGATTGTCAAAACGCTGGCTGAACAATTTATCGATCTCGGCCACAACGCCAGACAACTCAGAGCCATCGAAATGACGCTCCATCATGTTCACAACGTCGTGGACCAGCAAATCCCGCTGGGCTTGCATGATGGCACCGGGATCGGGACCGACAAACAACATCACAAAATCATCGCGAGAATCTGCGCCACTGGCTTCGTCCTCACCATCGAATTCGGTGTCGTAAAAAGTCACCTCGATCTGGGTGCCAGCTGACGACAATTCATTGAGGTTCATACACAAGTCGTCCATGACCATGCGGAAGTCATCGTCACCACGAACCGTCCAACACATCTGAAGGCGCAGACCATGGAGGTC
>CAYRBW010000276.1:0-3006 GCA_964422575.1 uncultured Limnohabitans sp. | reverse complement strand
TTTTCGTAGAGCGCACCATTGATCGAGTGTGTGCCCACGGTGCCCATCACGATGGTGTGGCCGTCGCTCGGTGATTTGGCCACGATGTCGGCGCCGATGTTGCCGCCTGCGCCAGGCTTGTTGTCCACCACAATGGGAAAGCCGAGCTGAGCCTTTTCACTGAACAAGCGGGCCAGAATGTCGGGCGCCCCCCCCGAAGGAAAGGTGACCACCAGCCGCAAGGGCTTGGTTGGAAAGTTTTGAGCGCTGGCCCCGGTGGCGGCCAAAGCCCCCAAGCCCAAAAGCAACAGTCCCAGACTGCGCCGAAGGGGTGAGGCAATGTCCCTCGTTGTGGATGAGGTCTGCGAGCGGATAGGTGCAAAACGTGGACGCATGAAAGTTCTCCTTGGCGTTTCACTTTAGGGGCCTCACACCATGAGCTGCATGGTGAAAACCCTTTGCCACAGGCCGAGCTTGTCATGTTTGTGACCCCGCCCAGCGGGTGGCTGAGGGCTGTTGCACAGGTGTCAGTTGCCCTCGTGGGGCCAGCTTGTGTCTCTTGGAATGGGTGGATACTCGGACCTCAGATGCAAGACTTATCCACCCCCCGTTCACTGCAGCCTTGGCAAGTCACTGTTGGCGGCATTTTTGGCTTGGTGCTCACCATTGGCCTGGCGCGCTTTGCCTACACGCCGTTGTTGCCCGCCTTGCAAGCGCAAACCGGGCTCAACGATGCCAGTGCCGGGGCGCTGGCCGCCATCAATTACGCAGGTTACATCTCTGGGGCGCTCGCCGCGGCCTGGATCGACGATGTGCGCTGGCGGCACCGACTCTACAGCATGGGGCTGTGGCTTTCGCTCTTGACGGTGGCCGGGATGGCTTTGTCGACATGGATGCCCACCTGGGCGCTGTGGCGTTACCTGGGTGGCCTGTGCGGGGCCACCGGCATGTTGCTCGGGGCGGGCCTGGTCTTGGGTTGGCTGATGCGCCAGGGGCGCAGACCCGAGCTGGGGGTGCATTTCATCGGCTTGGGGCTGGGCATTGTGGTGTCGGCGGTTGGCGTCTGGGGGGTGTCGCAGATCTGGGCCTTGTGGTCGCATCAGTGGCTGGCCATGGCGGCCATCGGGCTGGTGTTTTTTGTGCCGGCCTGGTGGTGGCGTCCACCCGTGCCGACTGCTCCTGCTGCCGCGAGCGCGGCAGACGCTGTGTCCAAGGTGTCGCGCCGCTGGATGCTGACCATGGCGGGGAGCTACTTTGCGGCTGGCTGGGGCTTTGTGATCATCGGCACTGTCACCGTGGCGTTTGTGGTACTGGAACCGGCTTTGGCCGGACAGGGCGCACTGGCCTGGGCACTGGTCGGTCTGGCGGCCATGCCCGCCGTGTTTTTGTGGGACAAGGTGGCGCGGCGTTGGGGTGATGCCCGCGCATTGCTGCTGGCGTTTGGTTTGCAGACCGTGTCGGTCATCTTGCCTGCCCTGTCGGGTTCGCTGGCCGCGGCGCTGGGCGGCGCAATCGGCTATGGGGCCACTTTCATCGGCATTGTGAGCATGACGCTGGCACTGGTGGGGCGGCGCGCGCCCAACAATCCGGGCAAGGCCATGGCCCGGCTGACGCTGAGCTACGGCGCTGCGCAGGTGATCGCCCCGGTGGTGGCCGGTGCCATGGCACAAGCCACGGGCACCTTCAAGGGGGCTTTATGGCTGACGGCGGCGGTGATGGCCGTAGGCATGGCGCTGTTGGCCACTTTGCCTGCGCACGAGGCAGCTCAAACGGCCAATGGAGTGTCGTCATCCGATGGTGCATGAGCTTTGCAGCTCAGGTTTTCCAAATGGTCGCTCACCTTGAACGCCAGAGCTTCTTGACTGCCTACAACAAAGTGCATGCATTCAAAACGCAGGCCAACACACCCGAAGGGCATTCAGGCGCGAGTCAAATCCCCAAGCTTTGCAGCTGAACCAAGCCCTTGGGCGTTTGCAGTGTGGCCATGATGTTGGCTGGACCGGTTTCAACGGTGACGTCGGCCAGCCCAATCGATTCGTAGGCCGCTTGCAACTTGACGCCGCTGGGGTGGCTGATGGTCAGGCTTTGCAGCGTCACACCCGAACGCGGCAAACTGTTGCGTGGGTGCAGTCGAAGTGGGTCGGTCGCATCGGGCTTGCCCCACTGGATCAAGGTGGGCAGGGTGCCGTTGAACAAGCGCTCGCCATCTTCACGTACTGTGATTTGCCAGTTCAGCGTGCCTTTACCTGACTTGCGGCTGGCGTGGACCACTTGACCGCGTTCAATGCCCTGGGTGCGCAGCACGTGCCGTGCGGCCTTGACGTCTTCGGTGCTGGTCACAAAGTGGATCAACTGGGGGTGTTCGGCCACCGCCTTTTGCAAGGCCTTGTCATCCATATCGAACCAACGCGGCACCTGTGAGCGTTTGGGGATCACGGCCTGCGGGTTGATGGCGATGATTTCAAAATAAGCCAAAGGGAATTTGGGTGATGCGATTTTGAACAACCGGTTGTGGGTGCCGTATTTTTCGTGTTCGCCACCCGGGCCTGGCGTGATGCCCAGTGTTTCTTCGCACCATTGCACGCCTTCTTCAAGCGTTGCGGCCATCACCACCAGGTGATCAATTTGTGTTTTCATTTTTTCAGGGGTTCGGGGTTTCTTCGAGCATAACGGATGCCGCGCTGGCCGCCTGCGACAATCGTGACCATGACTTATGGGGGATTTTGATGTTGATCGATGCAGATGAGAGCCAATTGGTTCTGGTGGATTTTCAGGCCCGTTTGAAGCCGGTGATGCTGGACGCTGACGCGGTTTGGTCCAATGCGACCAAGCTGGCCACATTGGCCCAAGCGCTGGATGTGCCCACTTGGGGCACCGAGCAAAACCCCTCTCGCTTGGGCGAAATGCCCCCCGAGATGCGCAACCATTGCCACAAGGTGCTGGCCAAGATGCAGTTCAGCGCGGTGGAAGAGGGCTTGGGCGAATGGTTGCAACCCGAGCCTGTGCAAGCGCCGCGCGGCAATGCCC
>CAYRBW010000275.1:0-3037 GCA_964422575.1 uncultured Limnohabitans sp. | reverse complement strand
GAATTATAGACAGAAATCTAGGCGTTTTTCAGTCGCTCAAGAATTTTTTCTCTGTAACTTAGTGCGAGCACTGCATCAAGCGAAGGTGACTGGGCTGTGCCCATGACCAACACACGAACAGGCATGGCGATTTGAGGCATTTTGAGACCCGTCTCGCCCAGCGTTTCCTTGATGGCCGCTGCAATCGAGGCCTTATCCCAAGCACATTCAGCCAGTTTGCCAGCCAAGACCGCCAAAGCAGGCTTGACCGCTTCGGTGACATGCTGGGTTTTTTCTTCAGGGTTCGGGACCACGTCCAGATAGAAAACCGAGATCCATTGGGCCAAGACCACCAGCGTGTCGCAGCGGTCTTTGAACAAGCCGCAAATACTGGCCAGTCGCTCATCAGCCGCAACACCCAGTTTGACCAGGAAAGGCTGCACGAGCACGGCCAATTCTGCGTCGTCCGTGGCCTTGAGGTGCTGGGCGTTGACCCATTTGAGTTTGGCTTCGTCAAATTGCGCAGCACTGCGGCCCAAATGGTCCAGATTGAACCACTCCAAAAATTGTGCGCGGCTGAAGATTTCATCGTCGCCATGACTCCAACCCAAACGAGCCAAGTAGTTGACCATGGCATCGGGCAAATAGCCTTCATCGCGGTAGGCCGTGACGGCTTTGGCACCGTTGCGCTTGCTCATCTTCTCACCCTGCTCGTTCAACACAGTGGGCAAGTGGGCATAGACCGGAGGCTCTTTGCCCAAGGCTTCGAAGATGTTGATCTGGCGGGGTGTATTGTTCACGTGGTCGTCGCCGCGGATCACATGGGTGATTTGCATGTCGATGTCGTCCACCACCACACAAAAATTGTAGGTAGGCGTACCGTCTGGGCGTGCAATCACCAAGTCGTCCAGCTCGTCGTTGCTGATTTCAATGCGGCCTTTGACTTTGTCATCCCAGGCAACAACACCGGCAATCGGGTTCTTGAAGCGCAAAACAGGTTTCACACCTTCGGGAATCGCAGGCAAGATCTTGCCAGACTCGGGTCGCCAGGTGCCGTCATAACGGGGTTTTTCTTTGTTGGCCATCTGGCGCTCACGCAAAGCGTCGAGCTCTCCCATGCTCATGTAGCACGGGTAAACGTGACCAGCGGCGATCAAATCGGCCAATACCGCCTTGTAGCGGTCCATGCGCTGCATTTGATAATACGGACCTTCGTCATGGGCCAAGTCCAGCCAAGCCATGCCCTCGATGATCACGTCCACAGAAGTCTGCGTGGAGCGGTCAAGGTCGGTGTCTTCGATGCGCAAGATGAAGTCACCGCCCGTGGCACGGGCAAAAGCCCAAGGGTACAAAGCCGAGCGGATATTGCCCAGGTGAATAAAGCCCGTGGGCGATGGAGCGAAACGGGTACGGGTGCGAGCGAGAGATGTGGTCATATCAAAGGGTATCCAGACCACGGGACAGGTCTTTTTGAACGTCTAGTGGGTATTCCAGGCCCACTGCGACACGGATCAGGCCTTGGCCGATCCCGGCGTCCTGGCGCTGGACTTCGGTCAGGCGGCCGTGCGATGTGCTGGCCGGATGGGCCACGAGGGTTTTGGTGTCGCCCAAGTTGGTGGACAGAGACAACATCTGCATCCGGTCCATCACATGGAAGGCGCGTTGGCGCGATTGCTCGGGGCCATTGGCTTTGACATCGAAAGACAACACCGCACCGCCCAAGCCGGACATCTGGCGCATGGCCAATGCGTGCTGGGGGTGGCTGGCCAAACCGGGGTAGTGCACGCGAGCCACGGCGGGGTGCTTTTCCAACCATTCGGCCAAAAATTGTGCACGGGCAGTTTGTGCGCGCATGCGCAAGTCCAGGGTTTCCAGTCCTTTGAGCACCACCCAGGCGTTGAAAGGGGCCAAGGTCATGCCACCGCTTTTGAGCACGGGCAAAAACTTTTCGGTGATCATTTGATGCGAAGCACAAAGCGCCCCCGCCATCACGCGGCCCTGACCATCCAAATACTTGGTGCCCGAATGCATGATGATGTCGGCGCCCATGGCCACTGGCCGCTGCAAAGCGGGCGTGGCAAAGCAGTTGTCCACGGCAAAAAAAGCACCCGCGTTGTGCGCCATGTCGGCCAAGGCTTGGATGTCACACACTTCGGTCAACGGGTTGGTCGGCGTTTCAGCAAACAACAAGCGGGTATTGGGGCGGATGGCCGCTTGCCAAGCTGGCAAATCGGTCTGCGACACGAAGCTCGATTCGACCCCAAACTTGGCCAGATCCGAGCCGATCAGCTTGATGGTCGAGCCGAACATCGAACGCGAACACACCACATGGTCACCCGCCTTGAGCAAGCCCAAGCACATCATCAAAATAGCCGACATGCCCGAAGCTGTGCCCATGGCCGCTTCAGTGCCTTCCAACGCGGCCAGGCGCATTTCCATGCTGCTGACCGTGGGGTTGCCATAGCGACCGTAGGTGTAGCCCTCTTCGTCACCGGCAAATCGGCGTGCCGCCGCTTCGGCGCTGGGCTGAACGTAGCCGCTGGTCAGGTACAGCGCTTCAGAGTTTTCGCCATATTGGCTGCGCTCGACTGCCGCACGTACCGCCAGAGTTTCGAGGTGCAGGTCGTCAAACCGTGAATGTTCGCTCATGGAGATTCCTTATTCTCTGGCGTTGGGCAAAGCCAACCGCGAGTTGTCATCGTCGCCCTCTTGCACTTGGGGGCGGGTGTCTTTAAGGCGATTGATGTCATCGATCGAGATGTCACCCGTGACGTAAATACCGTCAAAACACGAAGCATCGAAGTTCGACAGGACCCCGGCTGCATTAACACGCGCTTGGGCCACGGCCGTCTTCATCGCATCGACATCTTGGTAAATCAGGGCGTCGCAACCAATGATTTGGCGAATCTCTTCAATGCTGCGGCCGTGCGCCACCAGCTCCTCTTTGGTCGGCATGTCGATGCCATACACATTGGGGTAGCGCACGGGCGGTGCAGCGCTGGCCATGTAGACCTTGCGGGCACCCGCGTCACGCGCCATCTGCACGATTTCGCGGCTG